>RPQV01000082.1 GCA_003818595.1 Calditrichota bacterium | reverse complement strand
CCTGATCAATATGTACGGGATCACCGAAACAACCGTCCATGTCACCTATCGTCCCCTGGAGAAGGTTGACATTGACTCCGCTCCAGGAAGTATGATTGGTGGGCCGATTCCCGATTTGCAGGTCTACATCCTCGATGCATACCTGGAACCGACGCCGATCGGCGTCGCCGGAGAATTATATGTCGGGGGTGCGGGTGTGGCTCGCGGCTATTTGAATCGCCCCGAATTGACGGCGCAGAAATTTATTCCGGATCCTTTCAGCTCTGAAGCGAGTCGTCGATTATATCGCAGCGGTGATTTGGCGCGTTTCTTACCGAATGGAGACATTGAATACCTCGGCCGTGTCGATCATCAAGTCCAAATACGCGGCTTTCGAGTCGAACTGGGAGAAATAGAGTCAGTGCTGGGCGAACACCCGGACATCAAAGAGACCCTCGTTCTCCTGCGGGAAGATCAACCGGGCGATCCCCGACTTGTGGCTTATTATATCGTTCCGGATGAATCTGCTCAAATTTCCATCAATGATTTGCGCGCCTTGCTCAAAACAAAATTGCCGGAATATATGATCCCCGCTCACTTTGTTCGACTGATTTCTTTTCCCTTGACCAGCCACGGTAAGATCGATCGTCGACTATTGCCGTTGCCCGATTCTGCGCGGCCGGATTTGCTGCAGGAGTTTGTCGCGCCATCTTCTGAAAATGAAATGTTGTTGGCGGATATTTGGAGATCCGTGCTCTTGGTGGATCAAGTGGGCATTTTCGATAACTTTTTCGAATTGGGCGGCGATTCTATCTTGACGATTCAGATCATTTCCCGTGCCGCGCGGGCAGGTCTCAAAATTACTCCGCGCATGATGTTTCAAACCACGAACCTGAAAGAACTCGCCGAGATGGCAGAACCGCTCGGAGATGATAATGATCATGAGCAGAAAGCCGTCGGATCTGCGCCATTGACGCCCATTCAGCATTGGTTCTTTGAACATCATCGGCTGACGCCGCAGCAGTTTAATATGTCCCTGATGTTAAAGCTCGAAAAAGAGTTGGAAGCATCACTTTTAAAGGAAACAATAAACCGCCTGCTCGAACGGCACGATGCTTTCCGCTTGCGATTTGTCTATCAGGATGGCGATTGGCAGCAGGAATTCATCGAGTCACTGGAGCACATTCCCTTTGAGGTTGTTGATTTTTCAAATATACCAAAACGCCGCCAAAAAGCCGCGATTGAGGAAAAAGCGGCTCAAGTTCAAGAGTCATTCGATCTCTCCGTCCCGCCGCTGATTCGGACGATATACTTTAAGCTCGGCAACGGAGATTCGCGCCTTCTCATCGTTCTACATCATTTGATCGCGGACGGGGTTTCCTGGCGCTTTATCATGGAGGATTTTGCCAATATCTATACTCAGCTTCTCCAGAACCAGCTCGAGGAAGGCTTTCGTTCCACCAGCTACAAGACCTGGGCTGAAAAGCTGCAGACTTTGGCAAATTCGCCTGAGCTTGAATCGGAGATTCCTTTCTGGCTTGAACAAGCAGAGGTTGAGGACGATGAGGCAATTTTGCCGGTCGATTTTGCCGAGGGTATAAATAGTTATGGCAGTGTGGAGCATGTCACTTTATCGCTCTCTCATGAGCATACAAATATACTGCTGCATGAACTGCCCAAAGCATTTGGCAGTCAAATCAATGATATCTTGATCACCGCCTTGTTGAGAGTGATCTCGGAATGGACCGGGAAACGAAAGTTGCGGTTGGAAATGGAAGGACATGGACGTGAGGACATTGTTGCGGATGTCAATCTATCGCGTACGATTGGCTGGTTCACCAGCATCATGCATCTCAAGCTCGCATTGAAAAGCCGGAATATTGCCGATCAAATTCGCGAGGTGAGCGAGCAATTGAACCGAGTGCCGCATCACGGCATTGGTTTTGGTGTGCTCAAATATTTGCGACATGATGATCGGTGTAATGCGCTGCGAATGTCTCCTGATCCGGCATTGAATTTCAATTATCTTGGACAATTCGATCAATTCGACGCACAGCCGAATTTGCCGTTTGAAATGGCTGCTGAACGCATACTCAATGAACAAGCACCGGCGGAAAACAAAGGAGCGTTGATTCATGTGGTCGCTTCAGTGAGCGGCAGACAGATGCACGTTCGTTGGCTCTTCAGTCAAAATGTTTTTAAAGCAAAGACTATTAATAGACTTGCTCAGAATTATGTGGAGGAATTAATTTCAATTATTAGAACACAGAATTAATCATATCAATGCAGGGCAACTTTGGACGGCAGCCTGAGACAATCAGCAAAGGAAGTGGAAAATGGATTCATTGCTCGGAATCACTTATGGGGATTGGAAAAGCCTGCAGCAAGAGGAAGGGAATTTCGTTGAAGCTGAATATAGTAAACGAAAACGGTTTTTAACCTTACTCAGCTTGTTTAACAGTCGGCATAAAAAGAGAGAGGATGAAAAATTTGGTCATAAAATTGAAGGCACTCAGATAAAAGAGCCCATTTTTATTCTGGGCCATTGGCGTTCAGGAACAACCTTGCTTCATAATGCTTTGTGCAAGGATAAGCAGTTTGGATATCCGAACAAATTCCAAATTTCGCATCCTCATTCGTTTTTGACGCGTGAGGAAGCAGTTTACAAGGCTCTCAAAAATAGACCGACTGAAAAACGACATATGGATAATGTCGAGATTGATGTCACCAGTCCTGATGAAGATGAAACAGCCATCTCGATGATGTCACAGCGCTCGCCAATCATCGGCTGGGCATTTACGAAAAATCAGAAGCGGTATGCAAAATATCACACATTTAGAGATGTTGATTATGCCGACTTGGAGCGCTGGCGGTCAGCAATGCTCGCCTATTATAAAAAGTTGACATTCCGTTATGATCGTCCTTTGGTCTTAAAGTCGCCGGTTCATTTAGGACGAATGAAACTGTTTTATGATCAATTTCCCGATGCAAAATTTATTCATATTCATCGTGATCCTTATCGGGTCTACCAATCCACTAAAAAGTTATATATGACTGTTCTTCAACATACTTGTTTTCAAAAACCCGATCTTGACGCTTGGGATGAATATATTATTGAGAATTATCACACCATGTACGAACAGTATTGGCAGGATAAAAAAAGCATTCCGGAATCGCAACTATACGAAATCAGATATGAAGAGTTTGAGACGGATATTTACAGGCATATCGCCGAGATCTATGAGTATTTTAAATTGCCTGGATTTTCCGCATTTGATCCAGTGTTGAAAGAGCATGTCAAATCCATTGCTGATTACCAAAAAAACAAGTTTTCCCCATTGCCGGAGCCAACTGTCCAGAGGATTAATGAGGCATGGAGTAAATCTTTCGAATATGGACGATATGAAATGATCGAAACGTTGCGGCAGACCGCTTGACCATATCGGGTTTTCATCTTTTGACGATCAAATGATGTTTAAAAGGAGGAACACTGCTTAACACAAATAAAGACAAGGCTGATTATGAGCAATAGCGAAAAACTATTCAACAAGGATTTTGTCCTTATTTATCAAGGACAGTTTGTCAGCAGGCTGGGTTCGCAGGTTTTTATGATTGCGATCGTCTTGTGGATAAAGGAAATGACCGGTTCGGCGTCGTTGATGGGAATTGTCGGGGCAATAACGAGTGGGGTAGCGATTGTACTGGGTCCATTTGCGGGAACTTTCACCGATCGGGTGTCGCGGAAGCACATCATTGTCATAACTGACACCCTCAACGGTATTATTATGGTGCTTTTCGGACTTGCGGCGATGCTTTGGTCGGAACGTATTGGCTTGCTCATCACTATCATGCTGACAACCTCGATACTAAGCGCGGTGATCAGCTCATTCTTTGGAACAGCCATTTCAGCGGCGGTTCCTGATATCGTTCCCAAAGATAAATTGCCGGCAGCAAATTCGTTTGGGATGTTTTCCCAGACGATTACTTCGTTTATCGGCAAGGGCATTGGCGGCATACTGTTTACAGTTTTAGGTGCTCCCATTCTCTTTTTATTTAACGGCATCAGTTTTCTTTTTTCAGCCGTCAGCGAAATGTTCATCACTATTCCTCAAACAATACCCGAAAAACAAAAGCTGTTCCGCGATGAAGTCAAAGTTTTTAAAAAGCAGGTCATCGAAGGATTCAAATACATCGGTAACGTGAGTGGACTGAGGAACCTCGTCATCATTTCAGCAGTCTTGAGTTTTTTCACCACGCCGATCATTATTCTGCTGCCATTCTACGTTGAAAAATATCTGCATCTTGATGATCAATGGTACGGCTATCTGCTCGCCGTTTATTCGGTTGGAACCATGCTTGGTTATTTCGGCGCTGCGCTTTTTCGCTATAAAAAAATCTCGCGGGCCTTTATGCTCATCAGCGCCATCATTTTAGAATCGGCCATGTACGGTGTGCTTGGATTCGTGACCAGTGTGGGTTTGGCCGCGGTAATGGCATTTATGATTGGTTTGGTGTCCGGGTACACCATGGTCAATATTACAACCATCCTTCAGATAACAACCCCGCCCGAACTTCGGGGACGTGTTTTTGGCGTTTTGTCGACCATCGAAGGCAGTCTGTCACCCATTGCGATGGCGCTTTCTGGAATTATCGCCGATTTATTGAACCAAAATATTCCGCTGATTTACCTTTGCAGCGGTATAATAATGGTGTTGGTTTCATCAATGATTGCACTTTTTAAAGATTTTCAGAGTTTTCTGAAATATGAAGTCAAAACGGCTGTTGTCAGAGATCCCGCTGTTCAAAAATGAGAACTTAAAGTGCGAATGCCGCAGCCGAAACAAAAGGTCATTAACAATCAAGAATATTGAATAATAGGAGGTAATATGAGTTGGGAAGAACGGGAGGATACCACCGTTTATAATGTTGTGATGAACCATGAAGAGCAGTATTCTATATGGCCGGTTGACAAAGAGATTCCTCTCGGTTGGAAGACTGTCGGGAAAAGTGGTCCCAAACAAGAATGTCTGGATTATATTAAAGAAGTCTGGACTGACATGCGTCCGTTGAGTCTGCGCAAAAAAATGCAAGAACAAGCAAAAGCCTAGCGGACAAAAACATGTCTCGATATGTTTTTATTTGATACGCTGTTTAACAATGAGACACTATTATTGGGCATTTGATGATCATATTGAACGACATCAATGGAGTATCGACGATAAAGTCATTTAATGATTATGTTAACTCTATGATAATAAAAAGTATCGGAATTGTGGAAAATTGAAGAATTGTTCGAATATGATCTCATAATTTGTTAACTGAATGGTTCGAAAATTGCACAAAATACATAATTAAACTGCATCATGCCGAACATTTCCCCAATTGGTTGAGGTGGAAATGCGCTTGTTGCACACGATCGCATCCCCTGTTTTGCACCTCTGATTTGCATCTGTTCTAAAAAAACTCAATGCTACGACTATTACATTTGCAACTACGGCCGGATTATACACTTCTGATGTTGCAACCTTGATTATGAATAAAGATTTAGAATTACTGAAAAATGAACCGAAAAGGAGGTGTGTGGGCTGAAATCTCAAGTGTTACTTGACCAAGGTAGCAAAAAAATGTTAAAAACTGGGAGAAAATGATGAAAAAGAAAAATGTTGCGGTTTTTAGCCTGGTCATGATCGTGTTCATGTTGGGGGGAATTGCCTCTGGTGTGGCCGATAGCCAGGCGAAAAAGGCCATGATGCCTCAGACAGCTAAAATTTATGAGGCATCGACCCAAAATCCATCTGAACGATTGGAGCGCATCGATGCTGTTCGCTCCTCTGCGCTCAAAGCCGGTATCGAACTCAAGGCAGCAGATGCCGTTGCTGTGAATGAACGTGCGGCTCAATTGACAGAAAAGCAGGATATTACTCTGCTAGAAGAAAAGTACAGCAAAGAGAAAACGCTGATTCTTGAGAATATCAAGAAATCGGGCGCTTCCATGAGTGTGCAAGGTGAAGGTTTGGCTGAAGATGATTTCGAACCTGACAACAGCCACAATCAGGGCGAAAAACTCCTCGACGGATTCGTCTCTGAAAATCACACTATTTATCCCGGCGGCGATGTTGACTTTTTCTGGTTTGAAGGCACTGCCGGCGATATCGTAGAAATTGTTGTGAAAACCCCCAATCCTTATTTTGGTACAGATAAGGATCCGTATCAACTGTTGCCGATTTCAGAAGCTGACCTCGATCCTTTCATGACGCTCTACAACCCGGATCGTTCGGTGCTTGCGCAAGATGACGATTTGGGCTATGGTTGGGATTCATTCCTGAATGTCGAACTGCCCGAAACGGGTGTTTACTACATTTCCATTGAAGCTTCACCCGAATGGGCCATCCCGACAGTTGGCGGCTATGAACTCAGTTTCACGTTCCTATCCGCTGACGGCTATGAAGAGGACGATGATCCTTCAACAGCGCATCTGATTGCTTCAGGCGCAGAGTTGACTGATCATAACATCATGCCCGCAGGCGATGTCGATTTTTACAAGTTCGACATCACTGTCCCCGGAACCGCATTGAGAGGTATCGTGGTTTCCACTCCCGGGGCGGTCAATATCCGGATTACTGAAATGTTCCATAATCCAGATCTTGATCCGGCTGTGGATATTTTCGACGAATCCATGAATCTGCTTTACAGCATGGACGACACCAATAATCCGAATGATCCCGAATTGGGAATCAATGATGTTGAGGTGCTCTATTCCTTCCCCAATCCGGGGAGCTATTATTTTGTCGTTCGCTCATCGACCAAAGATACGGGCGGCAATACTCATGTCGGTTCCTACAAGCTTGCATTCAATCTGGTGCTGCCGGATGCCTATGAACCCGACAACCTGCCGGGTATGGCAAACGTGATTGCCTACAGCGATGAGGTGTCCGATCATACCATCACCTCGATTCTTGACGGCGATATGTTCAAGTTCAAAGGTTCAAAGGGTGATTTTGTCAGCATCACCGTTGACGGCGATAACAAATGCGGTGACCTCGATCCTGGCGTTGCTCTGTTTGGTACCAAGGATAATCCCGGCAACGGTACTTGGGGACCTGGCGACCTGGATTGGCTGCACAGCTCCATGGATGACGGCATCGGCCTCGGCGCCTATATTCTGTGGGGACCCCTGCCCTACAATGGCTGGTATGTGATCGAAGTCGGCGCTGACCCGCTCTCCTGGTACAATTGGTGGGAACGCAGCGGCAGCTATACGCTCAGCCTCGAAAAAATGGGAGAAAAAGAAACCTATCCCAACCATCGTAACAAAGCGATTCCCATTGCCGTCGGCGACGAACTCAAAGGTTTCATCCCGCGTACCGGTGAAGTATGGCCGGACGATGAGAATGTCGATACCATACCTTCGTGGTATATTTTTGACGGTGTGGAAGGACAGACCATCGCTGCCACCGTGCAGACGCCCTTCCAATATCGCAGCGGCTGCGGCACGATGCAGTCGGACTGGATGGAAGATCTGAATCCGATGATCACGCTGTTCCAGGCGGATCCGGATGTCAAATTGGCAGTTAATGAAAATATTGATCCGATGAATGAATGGGATGATGCCCGCGTTGTTTTTACATTACCGGCGACGGGTTCTTATTATCTCAAGGTTGACACTGAAATCGTCGAAGAAGGTCCGCTGTTTGAATTCTTTGGTGATGCCGATTCCTATGGCGAATTCGAGATCAGCCTGGTGACCATTCCGCGCGTTGTTGATTTCGATTCGGATAAAAATCTCGGACATTCCCCGCTGTTCGTCAACTTTTTCGACCATTGCATGATCGAGGATGATCCCTGGGCGACTGAGTTTATCTGGGATGCATCCTATAATGAAGGTCTCATGATGTATGGCAAGGAGCCCTATTATTGCTATTGGCTGCCTCGTCTCATCGGATTCCATGATGTCATGAAAAAGGCCTCGAATGTTGCCGGTTCGGTAATGGAAATCAAGGAAGATTTTATTGCATTGTATCCGCCGAACGGCTATGCTCCGTTGGTGAATGTCGACGGTATTGGCGACTATCCGCATGAACCCTGGGCAGCCGCTGTTGATGCCGATGATTATTGCTGGACGGGTGTTGCCACGGTTCGCGAAGAAGTAAAAGGAGTGTATCCGTGGGGCACGTTCAAATTTGCGGACGGCAAAACCAAATTGGTGAATAAAGTACGCATTAAAGCGGATGCGGGCATCGGCTATGAAGAACGCTGGGTGCGAAAAATCCGCGTATCTACAAATGCTCAGTTGCCGACTGATCCCTATTCTGAAATCCTGACCTCCTTGATCGTCGATGGAAATTGGAATGAGTTCACATTCGATCCGGCCATCAAGGCGACAAACCTGAAACTTGAAGTTCTCGATTCTGACCTCGACAGCCTGCGCGGCTGGCGTCAAATCTCCGAGTTCGAGGCTTACGAACAAATCGTTCTTCCTGATGTGGAAAAATCGCTGTTGACTGCGACGTCTCCGCACCTGGCCGACGGTAAAGACGCTGCCAAGATTCAGGTCAAATTGATCGACAAGGACGGCAACCCGATCACTGTTTATGACGATAAAGACGTCAAATTTTACCTCACTGATTGCAAAGACGGCTATTTTGGACCGATTGATTTGAGTGAGGCTTCGCAGGGCATTTACAAGACGACGCTGGTGATGACCACGCCGGGCACCTATCAGGTGTTCGCAGTCGCTCACGGCGCCATCATGCTCAACAACAAACCGGATAGAGTCACCCCGACATTTGTCACCTTCTTCAACTATAAAGGACAAAAAGGCGATTTGGTCTTTGTTGAAGGATCTCCGACATTCGGCAGTGAAACTTGGGAAAATGCGATAGATCATGATGGAACTGGTTGGGACGGAACGGTCACGGCCGGCGGCAGTGTCTGCTATGCTATTTTCAAGTTCTCCAATGACATGCAGATGCCGATGAACAAAGTGGGCTTGATCACGGATAACGGATTTGAGGATGACAAGTATGAATCTCGTCAGGTTCGCAAATTCGAGGTTTATGTCTCCGATGATATGGCCACCTGGATTCTCGCCGGCGCCTTTACCCGAAATGGTAGCGGCGGTTATACACGTTATAAATTCCCGGTTGTATTGGGCAAATACGTCAAGCTGGTTATCGTTCAACCCAGCAACGGATGGCGTCAAGTTGTGGAATTCGAAGCGATCTTTGACACTCATGACGGATTCGCCAAATGGGATGCTGAGGAAGCTGCGATACCGACAGAATATGCTGTCGCCAACGCTTATCCGAACCCATTCAACCCGACGACAACGATTCAGTATCAGTTGCCGGAAGAAATGCGCGTCAAGATCAGCATCTTTAACGTGCTGGGACAACAAGTGCAGGTTCTGCTCGATGAGAATAAACCCGCTGGTTATCATTCCGTGATGTGGGATGCAGCCAATCAGCCCTCAGGTGTTTATCTTTATCGTGTTGAAGCCGGTACATTTGTCCAAACGAAACAAATGGTATTGCTCAAGTAGTATATTCGCTTTTTAGCTTGAAAGCAGCGTCGCTTCAGCGGCGCTGCTTTTTTTTATGCTTGTGTGTATCGATTAACGATCATAACGTCTGGTTGTGTATGGGAGACGTGAAATGTTCATCTATAATTTATATAAGCAGATTATCGTTGCTGTGACCTGTTTATGTCTTTGCGGGATTACCGTTATTTTTGCTCAGGACCCGTTCGTTGAATTGAAACCGTTTGGCAGCGATGCCGGAAATACCAACTCCGTTGCCTGGGCTGATTATGATGGCGATGGTGACGAAGACATTTACATCTGTAATGGATCTGACTACCAAGGCCAAGCCAATTTTTTATATCGCAACGACGGCGGTGACACAT
>RPQV01000081.1 GCA_003818595.1 Calditrichota bacterium | reverse complement strand
GCGAACCAATATGGCAGCATCGCGAGAACGTTCGCTTTTGGGAATCGAATTCCGGCCCCGGTCCGCGCGCCACACCGACTCTCAGCGGCGGTCGTGTTTACGCATTCGGCGCGACGGGAATCCTGAATGTGCTCGATGCCGCAAATGGCAGCGTCATCTGGTCACGCAATGCCGCAACCGACACCGAAACCAAAACTCCGATATGGGGCTTTGCCGGCTCTCCCCTGGTGGTGGATGATTTGGTCATCGTCGCTCCCGCAGGATCACTCATTGCCTATGACCTCGCCACGGGCGAACCGCGTTGGTCCAATCCTGCGGGCGGCGACTGCTACAGTTCGCCGCAACTAATGACCATCAGCGGCGTCAGGCAGATTGTGCTGCAGAATGTATCCGGCACCGTCAGCGTCTCGCTGCCCGACGGGATAAAGCTTTGGCAGCACGACTGGCCTGGCAATCCCATCGTGCAGCCAATGTACATTGCCGACGGCGACATTTTGCTCAGCGTCGATGATCGCAGCGGCATTCGTCTGATTACGGTCGCGCCGGCGTCAGGCGGTTGGACCCACATAGAGCGTTGGACATCAGATCGGGTGAAACCCTACTTTAACGACTCGGTCATTCATCAGGATCATATCTACGGCTTTGACGGTCCTTCGCTCGCCTGTGTCAACGTGAAGAATGGAGAACGGCAATGGAAAGGCGGGCGCTACGGTCGCGGCCAATTGATGTTGCTGGCGGATCAGGATGTTATCCTGGCAGTATCGGATAAAGGCGACCTGGCGCTGGTCAAGGCTGTCGCCGAGCAGTTCACCGAGATCGCCCGCTTCCCGGCAATCACCGGCAAAACGTGGAACCACCCGGTACTGGCCGGCGACATTTTGCTGGTACGGAACGGCCAGGAAATGGCCGCGTTCCGCTTGTCGCTGACCGGCGTGTGAGATTCAATTTCAGACCGATATCCTGTTGAATCGCAATGCCGGTACCAGGAAGCTATGAGCTGAGAGGAAAGGTGAATGTTGCGCCGGCCGCATAACGCGGCATAGTATACCATCAAGCGACAGATTTTATATACTATTTGAGCAACACTGATGACCTGTATTGTCGGCTGCAACTGAAAACACCGTGGGGTGCGGAATGTTCATAGATACTCAAACGACTAGGGCCGGAGTGCCGTAGGTGCGGTATTTTTTTTAAAAGGATAATGAGCTTGGCCTAGATTGAAGAGACATCATCATAAAATTCCGCGCAGCTTTAATAGGAACAATCGACATCAAATTATCTCAGCAGACTCAGTTTTTCAATAAACCGTTGGGAATCCGTTTTCAGTTCGCAGAGATAAACGCCGTTGCTCACCGGGTCACCGTGCACTTCGGTACCATCCCAGGTTATGTAATGATGACCCGCAGTTACATTGCCGTCGAAAAGGACTTGGACACGCCGACCCAGAATATCTAAAATTCGCAGCGTTACTCGACCGTTGCGGGGAACATCGTACTGAATGACGGTGTTGGAGTTGAACGGATTGGGATGATTCGGGTAGAGATAATAGTCTTTGATGGAACGAAAGTCTGCGGAGCCCATGCCGAGGTTTTCGTCCTGACTGATCGTTAAAATCACGGCGCCGTAGGGGGGAATTGTGCCATTCACCGATTGCCCCTCGATCTGCGCCTCCCCCGCCTCGATTTTTAAAGCGTCGCGATTGGTCATGGTATTGGCGCTCGAAAGATCGGGCGGCGCGATTTGATCGACGCGCACGCTGACAGGCTGAAAAGAGTCGGAGATATTAAAACGAACAGGCTGCGGTGAAGCGGATGTGCTGATCACCTTGATGTAAAGTGTTCGCGAATCGCGTGAAAGCGTCGATACCACATTGAGGTCCGCATTCTGACCGACAGTCTGCAAAAAGTTGGGCGCGAAATGATCGTGCCAAAACTTCATCACCACATAATTCGAGGCGGGAAACCAACGGTAATTATTAAAATTGATCAACGCATTGTTCCAATCACTTGCGCTCGAATGACGCAGAAACAGTGCCGGGCCGCCCATTTCGAATGCCGCGCCGTTTCGCTCAAACGTGTTCAGCATGCCGCCGGCATACAGACCACAGCGCCAGTCGAGCCCGCTCCAGACATTCCATTCGGACATGTATATCTTGATACGGGGATTGGATGATGAGGCAATCATCCCGCTGAGGGTTTTTAAGAAATTGTCATAGTTGCGCACGCCGGTTTTGTAATTTGCGATATCCTCATAATGATGCGTGCTGATATAATCAATCATATCTGCACAATTGTCGAGGATGGTACGATTCCAGTTTTGATCGAATCCGCCGCTGCCGCAAGCGACGATTTTTATCGACGGATCAATTTGCTTGAGCGCCGGGACGAATGCCTTTATAAAGTCGACGTACGTATTCGCATCCCGCGTCAGCCACACTTCGTTGCTGATCTCCCAGTATTTGACGTTGTATGGTGCGGGATGGCCGTTTACTGCGCGAACGGCGCCCCATGGTGAGTTCTCCGGGCCGTTACAATATTCAATCCAATGCTGCGCTTCTTCGATATACGCCTGCTGCGGAACGGGAAAAGAGCGATGACCGATGTTGATAACCATAATCGGCTCCGCACCAAAACGGCGGCACAATGTCAAAAATTCATCAGTCCCGAATGAATTGACATCCTGATCATTCCATGCCTCCAGGGGATAGATGCCGCGCACGTGCTGAGGGCCAATACCGTCCTTCCAACGATAAAATTCAGCAAAATAACCGCCCGGCCATCGAATGGCAGGAGGATGCAAATCGTTGACAGCTTCGAACAGATCCGGACGAAATCCGTCATTGTTGACGGCATCCTGACCCATCATGCTGATTTGATCGAGAAAGACTGTACCGGTATCATTGTAGGTGATCTGCAATGAACCATTTATCGTGGCGACAGTTGGCGACAAATCGAACGAATACTCCTGCCACTCTTTGGTCGGCGTGTCAAAAGTCTGTTGGGCGATGACCGATAGGCCGCTCAACAATTGCACCGTCAAATCACTGGGAGTCGAACCTTTGGCCCAAAAAGTACCATGATAGGACTGATTTATGAAATTAATGGATCGTTGTTGCAGCCCTGTTTTTTCTGCAGTCGTATTGACAACCTTGACACAATAATGGCTGTTCAGCGCCTGTTCGCTGCGGTACATTTTTCCGAGTCCGACTTTAACCCAATTTTGCGGCGTCGCCTCCTGTTCCACAATCGTCGGCAGGCCGGCAAAAAGCACCGTTCCCGATGGGATATCGGTGACGAGGCAGTTGCGATATCGCGCTTTTGTCAACCAGGTGCCAATACCGACCTGACCGGTCAGATGAGCGGCATTATCGATAAAATCGAAAATCTTGATGTGATCCAGCCAGACCTGAAAATGCTTTCCCTCACAGCGGATGCGAATGGTATACCATTGATTCGAGCTGATCGAGCCGGAAAGGGGATTGCCAAAGACACCCCATCGAACGCCGGGCGTGCCTTTCTCAATGGCGTGCTGCGTGTTGCCCCAACCACCGAGGTTGCACCAGTAAAAATTTTCCCCGCTTGCGCGAAAAATAATGAGGAAACCTTCTGCGCCGTCATCCTTGCGTGCTTCAAGGGTGAATTCATAGTCCTTCCACGTGGTCTCGCCGATTAAAAGCCGGACGTTTTCATTTAAAGAGGTCTGAACGACCTCGTCGCCTTCCATATGCCAGCTTCCACTTGCACCGCTGAAACGCTCAAAACTGCGATTCCATATCAGCTCGCCCCACAATCCACCATTAACCGAATTGTAGATATGCTCGAGAAAATGGCCATACACTTTGGGATCGATTTGATGCTGGACAGCGTTCGCATCGATATGATATTCTGTCTGCGGGAAAACGGAGGAGACGCTGATTACTGCAAAAAGAATCATCAAACTTCTGACTAGGAATGATTTATTCATTTTATACCACTTTAAGATGGATTCCAATGATTTTACGTTTCTTTATCACCCTTGCTCAGGATTCAATTCTTTTCTTATTGAACGCAATGCCTTTCCCAGGAGGCTCAGATAATCATAAAGGCCGTCCACCAGGGATGGACAGCCTTTTTGAACATTAACATAAACCCGCTATTAATTCGCTTCTTGCAGCCGCTTATAATTCTTTTCGAAAATTGGCAAATTGTGATCGTTCTTTTCTTTGGCTTTGAGATAAGCTTTTTCATAATTGGCCAACGCCAGATCCTTCTGACCGTTTCGTTCATAGGCATCGCCGAGACTGTCAAAACAGTTGGCCTCGTCCGGATATAAACGGGCATTGGCGGTGAGCACAGCAACAGCATCTTCCAGACGATTTTTGAAAATCAGGTAATATCCGATACCGTTCAAGTCAGCCGCTGAGCCGATGCCGTACTTGGACACCAGTTCCTTGTTTGACAAGATCTGCAACAGCTCCAAATTCCCCGAAAGCAGGTTCAACCCTACCGTGACAAAAGACAGGTTCCATGCACCGGTAATATTCCGGATCACTTCGGTATAATCCGCCTTGCCGCTCATCACCGCCTCTTTGACCATGAAGACATCGTAATCCCGTTCCAGCGCGCTAAAGTAGGTAGCCAGCACGCAGCCGGTAGCGGAAAGTCCGCCCAGATAGAGCGTATTGACACCTTTGGCTTTCAGTATGCTGTCCAGTTCGGTCATTTGAAAGGCGCTGGGATGATTCTTGATGACCTTGGGATCTTCATCCTTGATGTTGACAGTTTGGGGGAATTCAAACTGCTCGGTGCCCGGTGCAGGTTCCTGGCCAATTTCGTGGTGGTAGACGCGGATAATTGGATAATTATTTTTCCGGAAAGCATCGATCAGAGTGTTAATGGCTTCCATAGCCGGCGCAACCTCTTTTTGGTCCATTATCGGCAGATAGACGTTTTGAATGTCGATGACCAGAAGCGCCGGTTTAAAAGAAGCTGCCGGAGAGGTATTCGCCTGCCGGCTATACAAAGGCAAAGAGCAAACGAAACAGACAAATGCGACAATCATAACAGATTTAAACGATTTCATAAGCACTGCTCCTGGTTGGTTAATATAGCCCATTCATAAATTATACGCTGATTAAGAGAAGAATGTTACTCTCAATCCATCACTCTTCCCACCTTTTCTTCAATTTAGCTTCTATTCAAGCTATTTGTTTCTTTTCGGGGTCATTGATATCGTTCATTCGAGGTCGAAATGATAAGGGTAAGCTATGGACACCACTTCCGAGAAGATCAGGGATTCTTTCTCCAGCTCATTCATCCGCCACTTTTGGCATTAAAGTGATCACATGTGCAGCATCAACAAAATTCATTCCTATTACGATTCTATCTTTTTGGTTATCACTCTCCCGCTCTAATCAGATATACTTGTCAATAACGGTGTGAATAAATCTGAGGGATTAGAGTAATCGTTCCTCTACCTCATTCACAGTATTTCCCATCATCAACCCAACTGCAAAGATCATTTCGAGAGAGAGGATATGGAGCGCGAATCCTGATAATTGATGGATACAGATCATTGCGGGCAATTTGCCGACCTTCAGCCGTGGATCGCAAAATAAACATTTACACTGCCATTTCCAACATGCCATCTCCCCCAGACGCTATCCCCCTCACCTCCGTCCCAAGCTGCGCAGACTGTGTGAAAACATTACCCCAATCATCCTCCCAGTCAACAGTGTTCCCCCCCTTCTCCGTCCCAAGCTGCAGCTTGGGACGGAACTAGGAGGCGAAGCTGCGCTTCGCTTTCGAGGCCTCCCACTGGGCGCCTGCTGACTGCAGCCACAACCTGTTAGGAACAGGAAATGGATTATGGTCGTTACAGATACTAAACAGTCAATAAATCCGGGGGAGAATCAGCCATGCGCAGCCGCTATCGCGTATATTGCAGCGAAGCTGTTCATTTCGTCACCTCGACGATTATCGAATGGATACCGGTATTTGTTTCCCAAACCTATATCAAAATAATGACAGACTCGATCAAATTCTGTCAGGAGAATAAAAGACTCCATCTGTATGCTTATGTCATTCCGGACAATCATTTTCATTTTCTCTGTTCAGCACCGCAGTTGAGCAGAGTGATGCAGTCACTGAAACGCCACGCGGGCGCCATGCTGATTCATCAGCTTGAGGCTGACCCAAGGAGTGGCTGCTGCATCTGCCTGCGTTTTATAAAAAACAGCACAAGGAAGAGTGCCGATATCAAATTTGGCAGGAGGGATTTCATCTCCGGGAGATGACCAATGATGACATGCTTTATCAAAAACTGGACTATATTCACCAAAATCCGGTGGAAAGAGGTCTGGTCAAGAGAGCCGAGTATTGGTATTTTAGTTCTGCCGGAGATTATGTGCTGAATCGACCCGGGCCGATTGGGGTAAAGAGACTATGGGATAAGGAGCGATTGTAATTGTATGCAATATCATGATGTTTTCACACGGTCTGGGTAGTTTGGGGCGGAGAAGGCTGCGGTCAGCAGGCACCCGGCGGGATGCTGTCGTTATAAATTTTCAAGCTGCCGCTATTTCGGATCAGATATATAAACTGGAGCTCCTTGGTTTTAATCCCGGCAATTTCTTCATCGAAGAACCACCACTTTATGCATGAGTTTTGTGTCTGATGTTTGTATTCCGATCCAATAGATACCGGCTGCAAAATCATCGGCATTTAACGATACATGGTGTTCACCACCGTTAAAAAATCCATTTAAAACCGCAGTATGCCTTTGACCTAACAGATTATAGATATTCAGCTGTACTGTTTTGGCAGACGTTATGTAAAATGCGATATTCATATTGCCCTGGACAGGATTGGGATACACGGGATAAAGCATATCCTTTTCTTCGTTCTGTGATGCCTTTTTATCCACGTATGTTACCGGATGAACGCTTCTGTAAAGGCCATCCCCAGAAGCGGCGGCGAATAAATAACCGTTTGGAGAATATTCTAGAGCGATAAGGTTTTTGTCAGCAAGTTCGCTGTTCACTGTTTCCCATGAATCGCCGTTATCAGAGGACTTCCATATACTCGAAAAGTTTCCACCACAAAAAACATGACCTGATGAGTCGAGCGTCATCACGCTGATGCTGTTTTGATCGGTTTGAGGCGTTGCTTTTACCCAGTGATCACCTGAATCATCAGAACGATAGATGCCTGAATTATCCTCCAAGTCAGGTACTGCAAGCTGAACTTGCACCCGAAACATGGATTTATTCGGTGCAAACGTTAAATCGTTTATGAATATAGCCCCATTTGCATAAAGAGGATCAACAGCGGCAAGATCTTTTTGGAATCTGTATAGATATGTTCTCGAGTCACTGACTGCATCTAGACCTAAAACAAATACTCTATCTTCAGGGGAAATCCAAAGACGGATTAGCGGCCAGAGTTCCCATTCATACTCCAGTGACCGGCAATTCTCGCCATTGTCAATTGAAAACAACAAGCCATCCGTCACCGCAAACAAGCATCCCTGTGTATTGCATGCCAGCGCATCTATCCATGAATTTGGCAAACTGACATTTCCCCAGGTATCAGCACCTTCAGGCAGATGATAAATTCCATGATCAATCGTGCCGACAAAAAGACCTTGATGGGGAACAAACGTCATGGCAGTGATGAGCGGGGGTGTTCTTAACGGGATAAACGAGGGCAGTCCATCGATTAACAGGCGCCACGTTTCCCCATCGTCTTCCGTTAGAAACAAGCCATTTTCCGTTGCTGCCCAAACACCCCCCGATGGCATTGAAAGGATCAAAGCGGATTCGGAGACTGTCACCTCATCCATGCGTTTCCAGTAATTTGTTTGTGAAAACGCCTGCATGAAATGATGTCCAACCGAAATTTCTAAAAAATATACTGCAAAAAAAAAGGGCAGCTTTTTCATCATATTTAAATCCTTATTCCGATAACGACAACCCATTTGCTCAGGTTCGCATTCCCTTCTCTCACCCGGCTCATGATATTTGACCGTTTCTTGGCGCTCATTTCAACAACAGCATCTTTATGATATGCGTTTCCCTGCCGATCAGAACTTTGGCCAAATAAGTTCCACTGGCTAAATGACCTGGCTGCCACACCGCAAAGTACTCGCCGCTATTCTTGTATTGGGAAACCAAGGTTGCAAGTTCTTTCCCAAGAATATTGTATACTTTCACATTGACAAAACCAGGCTCTGAAAGACGGTATTCAATTCTTGTCTCGGAATGGAAAGGATTGGGGAAATTAGGCGAAACGGAGATATCGCTGATCATGCGTTGAGTGATTTCGAATTTATTCCGAAATAAGCCTTTATCCTGACTTCCATTAAAAATATAACCCCTGGAGCTTTTATCAAAAGAAATAAAAAATGAATTGGGACAATCTTCAGATATCAAATTCCAATTTTTGCCGTGATCATTTGAAAAATACACTTTACCCCAATGGGTCGCTGCATAAATATTGTCATGCTCATCGACTCTGAGATGTTGAATTCTTGGCACATCCTTTAAAACAGCATGCCAGTTTTTTCCATCCATGGATTTGAATACGCCGTTGTCGCCGGCTAAATAAATGTATTGTAGATTATCAAAGGCAATGTCATTTGTATTATCCGGAACATTGGGAAGATCAATAAAAGTGTGTCCGCTGTCATCTGTATAGGTGATATGGCCATTTGATAACACAACAAAAAAGGAATACCTGTCGACAATCTGAATATGGTTGACAAAGTTATCATCGCTATTTCTTTTTAATTCAAATGTACGACCTAAATCTCCGGATACATATACTTCACCCTGAGAAGTCCCTGCACATATCACTCTATCGACATCGCGAGTATCAATTGCGTTGACATAGTAGGGTGACACATCGATATTCAGTTTTTCCCAAGTCCTGCCAAAATCATCCGATCTGATGATTCCACCATGCGCCGCAACGTAAACTGAACCATTGTCCGAAGATTCCATACAGAGTGACCAGCAATGACAAGTCGATTCCCAAGTCAGCCCATCGTCGGTTGAAAGATAAAGGGATTCGGCAGCAGTACAGGTTAATAGGTCGCCATTGGCCAATGACAAGATGCTTAAAATGCATGCAGCATCAAGGCCTTTATTTTCAAAATCAGAGAATTGATCATTCGAAATATCATACTTGAATAATCCAGTTCCTAACGTCCCCACCAAAAGTTCTGAATTGTTCATTGGAAAAGAGGTCAACAAAGATTTGCGGGAGATTCGGCTTACCCACTGTATGCCTTGATTATTTGCACCCAGTAGCTGATATGTATTGGTTATGATGAGATTTTGCTCCTGATCCAGAAGGATATCGCCCAGCCAAATACCATCTAAAAACCACCAAGTTGCACCGGAATCATCGGTTTTCCATACGCTGTGGTTTGACAGCACATATATTACATTTCCTGAATCACATAAAATTTTGGTATACCAGTCTTCGGGCAAATTCATCAATTGCCAATCGAATTCACCATTATTTGATTTGAAAATACCAGTGTCTGTACCGGCCCAAATATTGTCTTGATTGTCAATGCAAACTGAAATGACATTGTGGCCTTCTAAAGCATAAAGTTCGAACTTGGGCGGATAAAAATCATGGACATGGTATCTGGAAATGCAGATTCCTTTCGAGGTTGCCAATAATAATTCCCCCGGTTTTATTTCATAGTAACTATGTATAATTGTATCCCAGTCAATCGTCTTGATCTGTGACCATTCCCTGCCGCCATTTTCAGTATAGTATAATCCTTCGTCTGTCGAAACGAACATTTTTTCGGAATTATAGCGATACATGCAGCGGATGCTCTGACACCAAGTCCACTCAAAATTGAAGCTTTTCCATGCTGAATTTTCGAATAGAAATACCTCTCTATCTGACGTGACAAATAAAGAATCCCCAAATTG
>RPQV01000080.1 GCA_003818595.1 Calditrichota bacterium | reverse complement strand
GCAGCAACATCGTCCGCTTGTCCCGCCCGCTGTAGTGGAATCACCTCCAGAAATGCCTGACGGGCAGATTCAGGCAATCCTTTGGTCATATCAGTTTCGATATAGCCGGGAGCGACTGCATTGACCTGGATATTTCGAGAGCCGAGCTCTTTGGCAACGGATTTGGTCAAGCCGATGACTCCTGCTTTCGAAGCAGCGTAATTGGCTTGTCCGGCATTGCCCATAATCCCGACGACTGAGGATATGTTAATGATTTTCCCACTGCGTTGTTTCATCATCAGTCGGGTTACAGCTTTGATGCAGTTAAAAGTGCCCTTTAAATTCACCCGGATGACGGCATCCCATTCCGATTCGCTCATCCTCATTAATAGATTATCGCGGGTGATTCCGGCATTGTTGACCAAAACATCGATTTTACCAAAGGCGTCTATACTCTCTTTGATCAAAGCTTCCGCATCCTCGGTAAGGGAGACATCAGAGCGGAACGACAGCACATGAGAGGTGATATCGCGAAGAGATTCGGCCATCTTTTCAGCACCTGACAAGTCAATATCAGAAATGATCAGCTTGCACCCGGCATGAGCCAGTTTAGCGGCAATGGCCGCTCCAATTCCGCGTGCTGCGCCTGTGACAAGGGCTACTTTCCCATCCAGATTAATCAACAGTACCTCTCAAAAAATGAATCCAATTGTTCAAAACTACCTAAAGAGATCACGTTCAGCGTTCGATCGATCTTTTTTAATAATCCGGTTAAAACTTTTCCCGGACCAACTTCAATAAAGGTCTCGGCGCCGCCTTGGATCATATGTTTGATCGTTTCGGTCCAAAGCACAGGACTGAGCAGTTGTTTCTCCAGAAACATTTTTATTTCAACCGCATCAGTCGTCGCCTGCCCAGTCACATTGGTGAAAACCGGTATGGTCGGCGATTTGAAATCAATTATTTCCAGAGACTCGATAAAATCGTGGATAACCGGTTTCATCAAGGGAGAGTGAAACGCGCCGCTCACGTTCAGCTGCACCACCCGTTTGGCGCCACGTTCGGTCGCCATCTGCATCGCCGCCTCCACACCGGCAATGGTGCCGGAGATGACGATCTGATCAGGAGAATTGAAATTCGCCAGATCGACCAAAGCGTGATGAGATGCCAATTGGCAGATATGGTGCACCGTCAGATAATCCAGACCGACAATCGCCGCCATGGTCCCTTTGACACTGCCGCCGGCATTTTGCATGAGTTTGCCGCGCATCTGTACCAAACGCAGCCCCTGTTCAAATTGTAAAACACCCGCGGCGGCTAAAGCGGAATACTCTCCCAAGCTGTGTCCCGCCGTCATTACCGGCGTGATGCCGCGTTGTCGAAGGAGTTGATTGACAATATAACTATGGACAAAGAGGGCCGGTTGCGTCTTTTCAGTCTGTGCCAACTCCTCGTCGGGACCTTCAAAACAGAGTTTGATCAGATCAAAATCGAGTATGGCATTCGCTCGTTCATAAAGGGATTTTGCCTGATCGAAATGCTCATACAGGTCCATTCCCATCCCCACATATTGAGATCCTTGCCCGGGGAAAATAAAAGCGACATTACTCAAATTCAGTTCCGAAGCGTCCAACAATTGACAGCCGTCCTCTCAATATCCTTTAAAAACGAATTGCCGCGGCACCCCAGGTGAAGCCGCCGCCAAAAGCCACCAGCACAGCCACGCTGCCGGTTTTTAATCGTCCTTGGCGTCTCGCTTCGTCAATCGCTATAGGGATGGAAGCAGCCGAAGTATTTCCGTATTTATTGACATTAATGAACACTTTTTCAGGCGGTACTTTGACTCGTTTTGCAGTCGCTTCAATGATTCTGATGTTGGCTTGATGCGGTATCAGCAAATCAACTTCCTCGGTTGAAAGAGACGCACGTTCCATGATCGCTTCTGCAGCATCTCCCATGCAGGTCACTGCATGCTTAAAGACCTCACGACCTTCCATCCGTAAAAAATGCATTTTTTGGTCATAATGTTCAGGAGTGGGTGGATACTTTGTGCCCAGACCATCCAGTTTCAGAAGATTATTGAGTCGACCGTCACTGCGGGTGTAAACGCCCAGAATGCCGTGATCATCCTCAGCAGCACGCAAAACCACCGCCCCGGCGCCATCGCCGAACAGAACGCAGGTGTTACGGTCGCTGTAATCCGTTATGCGCGAGATTGTTTCACCACCGATCAACAGCACTGTTTTCGCCTTTTTAGCAGCGATGAGAGAATCGGCCAGTTCCAAACCATACAAAAATCCTGTGCACGCAGCCTGGATATCAAACGCCGCAGCGTTCACAGCGCCGATATTTTTCTGTACAAACACGGCCGTTGCGGGAAATCCGACATCCGGTGTAATCGTTGCGAATATGATGACGTCGACATCTTTGGCAGAGACATGCGCATCGTGCAAAGCGTTCAAGGCTGCAGTAGTGCCCAAATCTGAAGTAAATTGCCCCTCCTCGGCGATATAACGAGTTTCAATTCCGGTACGCGATTTAATCCATTCGTCGCTGGTATCGACCATTTTTTCCAAATCGAAATTGGTCAATACTTTTTGGGGTATGCCGACACCGGTTCCAATAATTTGAGAGAAAGGTTTATTCTTCACTGGCTGAGTTTTTCCCATGTTGAAGGTATGTTCGTAAGCAATACCCTTTATTCATTTGATGTCCTGAGAGTTTTGTCCGACAATTTCAGAGCATTTTGTTCAATATGCCCAGTGACATCTTCAGTTACAAATTTATAGGCGGCTAAAATGGCATTTTTTATCGCTCTCGGCGTCGATTTGCCATGAGCGATGATGCAGCAGCCCTGTACACCCAAAAGTGGTGCTCCGCCATATTCCTGATAATCGAAAACTTTGCGAATTCCATCGAATGTGGGCTTCATCAGTAAGGCGCCGATTTGTGAAAAAAGATATTTTTTGATTAATCGTTTCATATTGTATTTAAACAAGCCGTGGAGACTTTCTGCGGCTTTGAGGACGATATTGCCGACAAAACCATCACAAACAACGACGTCGGCCGTTCCCTTCAATATATCGCTGCCTTCAACGTTGCCGATGAAATTACACTCGCACTTTTGAAACAAATCATAAGCCCGGATGACCATTTCATTGCCTTTCCCTTCTTCATGGCCGACATTAAGCAGGCCAATCCGAGGAGTGCCGACGCCGAAAAGTCGAGAGACATAAACGCTCCCCATGATGCCGAACTGCACCAGGTCTTCCGGGCGACTGTCGACATTTGCCCCGGCATCCAGCAGGAGAACCTGACTGCCGGTTTGGGTGGGCAATAGACTGCCGATTGCAGGGCGTCGAATATGGCGTACGCGCTTGAGACCGAAAAGGGCGGACGCCATCACTGCGCCGGTATTGCCGGCACTGACTACTGCATCGACATGTCGGGAAGCGTGAAGACGAACAGAGACAGCGATGGAGGAATCCTGCTTTTTGAGCGCGAGGGATGGTTGTTCGTCCATGAGAACAAAATCTGCGGCATGTTCAATGGAAATCGGCAGGTTCTGGATATGGTAATGTTTTTCCAGTTCTTGTTTAACGATATCACGATCACCGACCAGTACGACTTCGAATCGTCCCTTTGATGCACGAGCAGCCTCGACACCTCCGTGCACAGCATTGTGAGGTGCATGATCACCTCCCATGGCATCCAGTGCGATTTTAATCAATTTCAACTCCGCAAAATTATAAAAGTTTTGTCTGTCGAATTGAATGACGCATCATTGAGGACAGTTCGGAAGGTCGATTTATGATTCCCGCGGCAGAAATATAGAACGTCCTTTATAATATCCGCAATTCGGACAAGCACGATGCGGTAATTTCGGTTGGTGACAGTTCGAACATTCGACCACTGTGGGAACAGCAGTTTTCCAATTTGCACGACGTGTGGCTTGTCGTGTTCTTGAGTGTCTTCTTTTAGGTAGCGGCATAATCTCCTCAATTCTTTTCTAATCTATTTTTGATCCTGTTCAAATTTCAAGTTACTCAAAACGTCCCATCGGGGATCCTGCTTTTGCAAAATGCAGGAACACGCGGCGATGTTTAAATTTTGGCCGCAATGAGGACAGAGTCCTTTGCAATCCTCACGACACAGCTTTTTAAAAGGAATCGCCAACAGCAGCGTCTGTCTTACCGAGCCGGAGATATCAATGGTACGGGTGCTTTGATCGACAAAAAAAATATCCTCCTCATCCCGTTCCAGCAACTCGCGATCCTGCGTCAGAATAATGTCAATATTTTCCTCAATAGGCAGGTGGTACAACTCTAAACATCGATCACACGTCAATTCGGCGTTCGATTTCAGATTCACTTTGATAAAAACTTCTTCCCCAATCTTGTCAGCGACATAACTGACCTGAATGGGCGAGTGAAACTCTTCACTATCCTGCAGATCGACCGCCGAAGAATCGATCTCGCCCTTGCGAATTGTACGACCTTCTTTGAGCTCAGTTACGGAAAAATTGAGCACCATTATCCTTTCAAAAAATCGGGGCAAAAGGTAGCAATTAATCGCTTAATAGTCAAGCTAAAATTTGCCTGTTTCTGAATTTTATTCATAATCAGGCTTGCTGCCGTCAGCCTGTCGGAGGCTGAACGCCTAAAGCAGCTCACTTTTGCTGAAAAAAAAGGTGATTTCTTTTTCAGCGGTCTCAACCGCGTCTGACCCGTGGACAATATTCCTCGAAACAGTCTCCGCCCAGGCATGTCGAATGGTCCCTGTCTCAGCATCAGCAGGGTTGGTGCAGCCCATTAACTTTCTCCATGCCTGAACGGCATCATTCTTTTCTAAAACGGCCACGAGCACCGGACCCTCCAACATAAAATCAATCAGCCGAACATAAAAAGGTTTGCCTCGATGAACCTCATAAAAAGCCTCAACCTGCTCGCGCTTGAGAACAAGCATTTTTAAACCGATAATATTAAAACCCGCCGCTAAAATCGCGTCGATGACCTTGCCTGTCAACTTTTTCTGTTGACAATCGGGTTTGAGTATTGCCAGCGTTCGCTCCATTTCACGTTCCTTAATACGATTTGCTTGATTAAAATTAAATTAACAGCATTTTGATTCAATTTAAAACTCTTATTAGCCATTTCATAGGTAAAGCTGTTCCTTGGTCAGATAAAATGCCGCAAAAAACGATCAAGGAACGATTTGAGTTCCGGCCATGCCGCGAATCGCATCCGCCAACTGCTCAACGGCGCAAATGATAACCCGTCTTCCACCCCGTCTTAGAAAATGAATCGCCGCCTCAATTTTGGGACCCATACTCCCCCGAGGAAAATGACCTGCATTCAGGTACCTTTCAGCATCACTGCAGGAGAGCACATCCAAAGGCTGTCGTTGGGGTGAATTGTAATTGAGTGCTACCTTGTCGACAGCCGTCAAAATATAGAGATCGTGTGCCTCAATTTCCTCTGCCAAAACCGCGGATGCAAGGTCCTTATCAACCACTCCATCCACCCCTTCCAAGCGACCATCGGATTCGACATACACCGGGATTCCACCGCCTCCCGCCGTGATGACAATAATCCCCCGCTGCACCAACTCCTTGATAATTTCAACTTCGACGATGCTCCTCGGATAGGGAGAAGGCACCACTCGACGCCAGCCTCGCCCAAAATCCTCCTTGATGATATATCCACGCTCCTGCGCGAGCTGCTCAATCTGTTCCTCTTTATAGAAAGGCCCGACAAATTTTGTCGGATTCAGTATGGAGGGATCATCCTTATCGACAATCACCTGAGCCAACAATGTGATGACCTGCCGTTTTAGACCGCGCAAATGAAGTGTATTCTGCATCGTTTGCTCGATCATGTATCCCATACCGCCTTCCAGGTCGGCAACCAGTACACCCAATGGAATGGGCGGGACAAGATGTCGCGTTGCTTCCACTCGAATCAACGCATTGCCGACTTGAGGACCATTACCATGGGTGATTGCCAATCGATATCCGGCTTCGATCAAATCGACAATGCCCTTCAATGCCCGCCTTGTATTGGCAAATTGCTGATAAATATTACCTTCTTCAAACTCACGCGTGATCGCATTCCCGCCCAGAGCCACAACAGCCACCGGCCCGTTGCTGATATCAGACATCTATACCTCCAACAAGAAACGGTTAAGACAACTCAATCAGCGCAGTTTTTCCAACAGTTGTTCAAGATTGGGCGAACCAATTTCCTGGAGGTCATAATAGACACGAACCGTGGGCTTGTTCAATTTGATGATTCGCCGCAGATCAATGGGCGTCCCAATGATCACTGCATCGCAATCGGCGGAATTGATGGTTGCTTCCAAATCGCGCATTTGTTCAGCGCCATAGCCCATGGCCGGAAGCAACTGACCGATACCCTTATATTTTTCAAACGTTCCGACCAGCGTTCCCTTTAAATACGGACGGGGATCGACGACTTGGGCGGCGCCAAAACGCTCGGCGGCGACGATTCCTGCCCCGAACTTCATCTCACCATGGGTCAATGTCGGACCGTCCTCCACCACCAGCACGCGTTTGCCGGCAATTATTTCAGGATTATCAACACGAATTGGAGAAGCAGCATCGATGATCATGGCATGCGAATTAACCCGGCGGATGTTATCCCTGATCGTCTGAATATCTCTGAGCGACGCCTCAACTTCCTTGTTGATGACCACGGCATCTGCCATCCTGAGATTTGTCTCTCCAGGATAATATCCAATTTCATGACCGGGGCGGAGCGGATCGACAACGGTAATATGGATATCGGGCTGGTAAAAAGGCGTGTCGTTGTTCCCGCCATCCCAAAGAATCACATCAGATTCCTTCTCCGCTTGGGCGAGAATGTCTCCATAATCAACTCCCGCATAGACCACTGAACCTCTGACTATATGCGGCTCATACTCTTCCATTTCTTCGATCGTACAATCATGCTTTACCATATCATCAAGAGACGCAAATCGTTGTACGCGCTGAGCAACCAAATTCCCATAAGGCATTGGATGTCTTATGGCGACAACTTTTTTACCCATACCCTTCAGTATTTCCGCCACTCGACGGGAGGTTTGACTTTTACCGCAACCGGTACGAACAGCGCATACGGCCACTACCGGAACTTGGGACTTTAACATGCTGAATTTGGGACCCAACAAGGAGAAGGTCGCGCCGGCTGCGTTGACCATGGCAGCTTTGTGCATAACATAATCGTACGAAACGTCGCTATATGAAAAATAGACATTGTCAATTTTCTGTTTTTTAATGATGTCGACGAGTGATTCTTCAGGGAAAATCGGGATGCCCTGAGGATAAAGTTTTCCGGCCAATTCTGCTGGATATTGTCGTCCTTCAATATTGGGTATTTGGGTGGCCGTAAAAGCCTCGACAATGACATTCTCATTGTCTCGAAAAAAAGAATTGAAATTATGAAAATCTCTACCGGCTGCTCCCATAATGACTATTCGCTCACGTGACATAACTCCTCCATTTTGTGCATTCAATAGGACAAACCGAAAGGATCGTCGGTTGCCCTGAATTTATGATTGAGAATGAATATAGGATTCTAATATCGTCGATATATCCATTGTACAGTTCGCAGCAAGAATCTGCTTTCTGATCTCCGCGGCATTCGTCAGACCTCTGAGATAAAGGAAGATCTGTTTTTTCATCAGCGATAATGCCCGTTTTTCGCCATATGTTTCGATGCTTTGATGTAAATGCAACAGGCACATTTCGATCCGGTGTGAAGCAGTGGGGGCCGGCAATCGTTCGCCTGTCTGCAGGAAAGTGTTTATCTGTTCAAAAATCCAAGGATTACCGCAGGCTGCGCGTCCGATCATCACCGCGTCACAGTTGCTTTGCGCAAACATTTTTTTTGCATCCTCAGGCTTTCGCACATCCCCATTTCCAACGACCGGAATCGATACGGCCTTTTTTACCTCGGAAATGAGCTGCCAATCAGCAGCACCGCGAAACTGCATTGTTTGTGTACGGGGATGCACGCATAATGCCTTAACTCCGACATCCTGCAGGCGTTGTGCAGCCTGCACCACATTGATCGATTCACCATCCCAGCCGCTTCTCAATTTTGCAGTAATCGGAATATGGGTCGCTTTCACGGCAGCAGCTGCAATCTTCTGCAGGAGAGACAGATCTTTCAACAATGCCGCACCGGCGCCCCGCTTGACGATCTTTCTGGCCGGACAGCCAAAATTTAAATCAATAAAATCCGGTGCATAGCGGGAAATGATCTCAACAGCGGTGGACATGATCGCCGCATCAGCGCCAAACATCTGCAGACTGATGGGTCTTTGATGATCATCGAATCGCGCCAAATCCAGGGTCTTTTTCTGCAGTCGTACAGTGCCATCCGCACTGATCATCTCTGAATAAACCAAGCCGGCGCCTCCCTGCAGACATAACCTCCGAAAGGGTCCATCTGACCATCCTGCCATAGGCGCCAGGAATAGAGGATTTTTAATATATACCCCCGCAAAAATCACAGAATCAATCCGCCGCTAAATCTCATTTTCGAATCAATAAATCCATTGAATATCATGACAATAATCGTTTCATCAATTTCCGCTCGTTGTTCCGCTCAGTCGCACCTGCTGCTACAACCGATATTTTAACAGAGGCAGCCGTAGGTTTCTTCCTCTTGCCGAATCTTTAATTTCAACCATCTTCTGAATTCGTTTCCGGGAACTTGAAACGCACCACTTCAGATGCCGCCAGGGCGGTGTCCAACAAAGTCGGCCAATCGCCCATTTTCCCCTCCACATCATAAATCTCATGCAGCTTGGCATTGGTTTCCGGTTTTGGCGGCGCCAAATAGCTGCAGCAATCATCATAAGGCTCGGTGGAAAGACTAAAGGTATCAATCCGCCTCGCCATCTTGACGATTTCATCCTTTTCCATGCCGATCAACGGTCGCAACACCGGCATCGAAACGGTTTCAGAAATCGCGGCGATATTATCCAAAGTCTGTGAGGCCACTTGCCCCAAACTCTCACCCGTGACCAATCCCCGGCAATGTTCAAGACGGGCTATTTTTTCAGCCAGTCGAAACATCATTCGTCGGTACATGACCACGCGCAGCTTTGCCGGTGCGGCGAGTATAATCGCTTTTTGCAGCTCCGCCAAGGGGACAAGATATAGTCGGGAATAATTCTGGTAAATCGTCAGCTTTTTAACCAAATCCATCGCATTATAGGTCGAACTTTTCTCCGTAAATGGAAAACTATGGAAATGGACGAACGTCACATGACAACCGCGTTTCATCATCATGAAAGAAGCCACGGGAGAATCAATTCCCGACGAAATCATGCTGACCACCTTGCCTGTGCTCCCCAAGGGCAATCCGCGCTCTCCGGCAAACGAAAAAACGGAATAATATACCCGTTGATTAAAGATCTCAATTTTGACGACAAGATCTGCATTTTCTAAATCAACAGCCTTGTGCATCTCCTGATGAATAAACGCTCCGATGATTTGATTCATTTGCACGGAGGTGAATGGAAATGACTTGTCCGCCCTTCTGGTATCGATACTAAAGGTATTAAAGGTCAATGATTGAATCTGTTCAAAAATCTGTACCTTTAAAAGTTGAGGATCAGTCGCCCCCGGGTAAGCGATGCGGATGTTGGCGATTCCTATGACCTTTTGCAGACGCTGTACCACTCGGTCAACCGCCACGCCGGGCGCCAGCTTGACAAAAAATCGACCGAAATCCCCTTTAAGCGACACGCCGGGAATATCGCTCAAGCTGTTCTGTATATTGAGTTTAAGACGGCTCTCAAAAAAAGAGCGATTGCCTTTTTTTAGTGCGATCTCGCTGTGATGAATATTTAAAAGATGACCCCCGGTGTCCAATGCCTCAAGCATGATCGAATCGGCTCATTCTGTGTTCAACCAAAAAAAAATCCGATCTTTGAGATCGGACTTTTCAAGTTATAAAATATTTCAAGAAAACAAAGCTTATTTTTGAATACCCTGCAATAAAACAACACCCACTTGTTTTGCCGCCTCTCGAAGGTTGAATCTTTTCGTTTTGGACAGCGTCCAATTGGTGGCGATT
>RPQV01000079.1 GCA_003818595.1 Calditrichota bacterium | reverse complement strand
TCCAACGGTATTGACCTCACGGAAGGGAAAATATCCATTATGCTGAATGGCAAGCCTGCTCCGCCGGAAGAAGTCGCACTGCCGGACTCGATCCTGGATGGGAATCAGATTGTGATCAGCTTCAATCCGCAGCTGACACCGGGTGAGCAGATATTAACGGTACAGACTACAGACTGTAATCAAAACATCTCCCCGGAAAGAGAGATTTATCTTCGCATTGCGGAACATTTCGCCATACAAATGTTGGGGAATTATCCCAATCCATTCAAGGATGAGACGCGATTTGCCTATCTCTTCACCGCTCCTGCGGAAGAGATGTCTCTCAAAATATTCACTGCTTCCGGCAGATTGATTCGAAATATCACACCCAACGAGATATTTGATGATGCCAATCCGTTAAGCGCTGATTATCACGAAGTGCTTTGGGATGGCTTGGATGAAGAGGGTTATCAAGTGGCCAACGGCGTCTATTTCTATAGATTATCAGCAACCGCCGTCGGTAAAAACTATACAATAGACGGCGCCATTGCTAAAGTAAAGTGAAATGAAAATGAAACGGTTTTTAAAATTCAGCCTCTTGCTGTTAATGATATCGTCCATTTCTCCTGCTTCGGACCGTTATGCCGGTTCCGCTATGGAATTGGGAATTGGGGCGCGACCTCTTGCTCTCGGCGGCGCTGCGGCGGCGATGGTGAATACGGGAGAGACTTTTTATTATAATCCCGCTTCGCTCGGTATGCTGAAAAAACCTCATATAAATTTAATGTATGCTCCGACCTTCGGCAGTTTCGCCGATCCAATGGCGACATATAACTATATGGGATTTGCCATGCCCATACAAGGTGGTGGAGTGCTGTCTATAAACTGGACGCGTTTTGCCGTTGATGATATTCCAATTTATCCCGAGCTGAAAGGCAAGTCATTCAGTGAAAGGAACAGCAACCTTGAACTGCGTCCGAATGGGAGTCCGTTGGGATTTTTTCAGGATGTGGAAGATGTTTTTTATTTTTCATTTGCCAAAACTTTGGAATCGATTCTCCCCTTGGGCTGGTGGTACGGGGATCTTCCCTTCACCTTTCCTTTGGGTATCAATTTCAAATTACTGCGGCAGAAATTGGGCGATGCTTCCGCTTCAGGCATGGGAATCGATATTGGCTCCATGATCCGATTTAATTTAGGCACTCTTGTACATCAGCGGCAACTGGGCGAATTGACTTTTGGCTTTTCCGTTTTAGACATCACTCAGACCGCCGTTGTTTGGAGCACTCAGCATCATGACCGTATTCCTCGTACGCTGTTTTTCGGCTGCGCTTATTCCCAGCAATTGTGGTTTTCTCAAGGGGTTTTAAACTTTTTCTTCACCAATCAAAACAAGTATGGCTCCTATAATTACTACGGCATTGAACTTGCAGCATATTCATTGGCAGTGCGAATTGGAAAAAACAATGACGGACTGACTGCCGGCGCCGGATTACATTGGAAACGGCTACATACGGATTATGCATTTGCGAGCAACAGTTTTTCACAGGTTCACAGGATCAGTTGTTCAATATCTTTATAATCAAAGTCTTAGAATAATCTTGCTGAACCTGTTGTTCTAAAGAGAGACGGCGGAACGGCGAATTGAGAGAGTGCAGCATTTCCATCAGAAATGCAACGACGCGTCCTATTCCATCAGGAATTCATTGAATCAGTATGTGACAATAGCGCGCCTGCCATGGAGGATAAAATGAAGTTGTCGCGATTCTGGCTGATAGGTCTGGTATTATTGATGGGAGTTGAGGTTTTGCCGGCTATAGTTGTTAATGGCGGCAAGGGACTGCCCCATACCAAGTCGGCATTTACAACACGCAAGGGACAATTTTGGCTGCAAGGCCAGATTCGTTTCTGGGGCAAAAGCGCTGAATTCGAGTATCCAACATTGGGTATCGAATCGGGGAGTACAATTTGGGTCGTTCAGCAAATTGCCAGTTTTAATTACGGGGTCAGTAACCACCTGTCGATAGCACTCAGTCCAATTCTGTATCAAGATACTCATCAGGATAAGGGGGAGGATCTCATCGGCGATGCATTGCTGGATTTCAAATTTGGCAATTATCGCATCGAAAAAAAGCCTTTATGGTTGGGATTTAATATCGGAACCAGATTGCCGCTTGGTTCTCAATATAACATCGTTTATGAGGATTATTCTTCAGGCCGATTTGAATTCGGCGTCAGTGGAATTCTGACCTGGCGTTATGCTGCGGCTGATCTTAAAAATGATTACCGCATTCACACCAACATTGGCTACTGGAATCATCTTGATAAAGGAGTTAATCTGGTTGAGGGATTGCCTAGAGAATATAGTTATGTGACTAAACCCAGTCAATCATTCAATTACGCTCTGGGATTGGAATTCCCCACGCAATTATTCGATTATGGTCTCGAGGTTTATGGAATCTCGTGGATCACTCAACCACCGGCAGGAGCTGCGGGTCGCGAGAATTACCTGTTTATGAATGTCAGTATTGGGTACAAACCACACCCTCGTTTTAAATTTTATACCAACGCAGATCTGCGGTTATCTGAAAACCGCGAAACCACTGTTCCGCCGCGCGTCGCGTTTTCAGGCGCACCGAACTATCCGGGATGGCGGATTTATCTGGGTCTGCGATTTCTCGTTCTGCCGACTTCGTTGTATGATATGCATACACAAACACTTCAGGAAATCAGGGAGGAAAAACGGCGGACGCTGAAATTGCAGCTCGAACATGAAAAGCGCAAAACTGAAGCCGCCCGCCAGGAAGTTGAACGCCTGCAGGCTGAGAAAGAAAAAAAGGAACGGGACAAGTCTTCCAAGATTGTTATGGAAGAAAAAAAATAGTACATTCAAAATCACCCTTCCGATTTGTCTCGATTTTCCAATCATTCCTGAATGCCGAGCAGCGAAAATTCTTGCCCTTTTAAGAAATACTACCTATCTTGATTAAATTATCCCTCTCACTAATAATAGTCATGTCAAAGGCAATCTATGTCTGGGGTCATTGAATATCTGGTTCGCGGCGGCATCATGATGATACCCTTGTTGCTGTCTTCCGTTATTGGACTGGCAGTTGTCATTGAGCGGCTCGCGAGCCTGAAGCGGAAATCTATTTTAATTCCGGAAATTATTTCGGTTGTTGAATCAATTGGACGAATGGAGGATATCCAGCTGGCGGTCGCCATCTGCGAAAAGAATTCAGGTCCCTTTGCGAATATCATACTCACCAGTCTGCAAAATATGGATTTGACGAGTGAAGAGATGCGCGAACTGTTGACCGATCAGGGTCGGCAGGAGGTGAGATCGCTGGAACGAGGATTGCCGATACTGGAAACCGTCGCCGGCGTTGCCCCGCTGATGGGCCTGCTGGGAACGGTTCTGGGAATGATTAAAGTTTTTTCGGTAATTTCCCTGCAGGGTACCGGCCAAGCCAGCTTACTGGCCGGTGGTATTTCCGAGGCGCTGATCACCACCGTCACCGGGTTAGTGATCGGTATCCCAGCATTGATCATGTATAATTATTTTTCCAATCGCGCCGAGAATTTTATCATGGATATTGAAAAATATACCACCCGATTGACCCATAAAATTCGTCACCTTCAACTGACAAATTAGAATGGTTATGCAGTTCAAAGAAAATAAGAAAAATAGAACAGCCATCAATATCACTTCTCTGATCGACGTTATGTTTATTTTGATCATCTTCTTTATGGTTACTTCCAGTTTTGTTGAACAGCCGGGAATGAAATTGGAGCTGCCGACCATTCAATCAAAGGAAATTGCCCGAATAGAAAATCTTGTTCTCTATGTATCAAAAGAGGGAGACATCTTTTTGGGAGAAAAACGGGTGCCTATTGACAACTTGAAAGCCGAGATTTCCGCTCAAATACCGAATATCAGCGAAAAAACCCTGATTTTAAAAGCCGACAAGACCGCTCCCCACGGACTGATTGTCGAAGTGATGGATATTGCCAAACGCAGCGGACTGACAAAAATTGTCATTGGTACCCGAATTGAAGAAAAGTGACAAGCACACTTGTCAAATGTTTAAATCGTCTGCTTTTTCCGGCATTTTACTGTTGGCACTCGTCGTCCAGGCGTTGGGAGCTGATTGGACTCAAGATTGGGAATTGATTGGCAATGATGGCCGACGCGTAATCGACTCTCAAACGGGGGAAACTCTTCTTTCTTTACAAGGTCATGGAGATGGGGAGGCCGTATACTGGAAGAAAAACATGATATTTTCTCCAGGGACTGTTTATCAGCTCACGGTTAAACTTGCACTTTCGCCGGGTTCCTCTGCCGACGCTGTACTCGTCGGTACCGATTTTATGAATAGTGATATTAAAGCAGATTCGGTTTGGAAGGAACAGGTGATTCATTTCACCGCTCCGCACGATGGCAGACAGCATTTTTTACGTCTGGGATTATGGCGCGCCTTCGGAGAGTGCAGATTCAGTAAAGTGGAACTCTGCGCGGTTACACCCGTCCCCCAAACGCGCGAAGATCTTTCCCTGGGGCAGGGTGAATCGCTGGATGATCAGGGGTATCATGTCTTTTATTTATTCGACAATATAAGTTCAAATACCGTTAACAGTCTCGAAGCATTTGACGCGGCTTTCAACACCAACCGCTGGGACCTCTACAGTGGAAAGTTCCTGACTTTGCGCCATCAATGTGGCCGTTTGCGGCAGCTTGCCGGCACGATCGCTCTTCATGTCATTTACTATGAGGCAGGACGACTTGATGTCGAGGCTTCAAACAACGGCAGAGTCTGGAAAAGAGTGGGTGAGTGTGCTTCGATCGGTCGTTTTTCCTGGAAACTTCCCGATGCTCTTTTCCCGGCCGTCGGGATCTGGATTCGCATCTCTGCCCGGCAGAATTCTCGCCTTCAATTCAATGAATATGCTTACGATTCGGATATTCAGGGAAAATTTCCTCATTTTAGCGGCCAAACACTGTTATTACATGATCAAACTATTTCCCCTGGACTACAACTCTCTTGGGAAAAAGAAGACAAAGATGTATATCTCCATCTCTCGCTCTCCGATTCTGTGGCCGCTGAAAAAAATATGACCGTTAGGTTGTTCGGCCGACAAACCGAAACGCGAGAGGTCAGCCTGACGCCCGGCAATGAGAAACGGCTCAAGATCGATGCTCGACAATTGAATGATTTGCGCCAAATGTCGATCGGTCATAAGCAGAACATGGGGTCAATAATTCATCATCAAGTATTTACTGATTCGCCTATTCTAGATGATGACCAATTTGGCTATTATATTGATACTGTGGGTGATGTTGATTTATGGTGGTGCGAAGGAACACACAAAGTGGGCCGTTTTCGGCAGCCCCCTGCTCCTGCCTCTCGTCGGGAAATGGAGATATGGTTGGCGAAGAATGAATACGAGCCGATCCAATTGATTTTGCGATCTCGACGGAATCATGGTGCATGTCGTGTAACATGCGGCTTGTTTCAACGAAAAGATGGCTCTAAACTACCGTTGAATAACATCAAGCTTTATCAAGTGGATTATGTTCGGGTGAAAGCACCAACCGATAAACTTGGATCGCTGGGATGGTGGCCGGATCCTTTGCCGGCGCTCGAATCTTCCTTCAAACTTCAAGAGTCGCACAATTATCCCATATGGCTATTAGCTTATATTCCCCCCTCATCACCTGCAGGTGATTATCGCGGCAATATTCAGATTGAAATCGATGGCCAGGTCATCCAGGTGCCTTTGATGCTCCATGTATGGGATTTTACATTGCCGAACGAAACGCATCTGAAAACAGCCTTCGGCCTCTATGCTTCGCTCATTCAACGATATCATCATTTTGCCAATCAGGATCGTCTTGATGAGGTTTTAGAGTTATATCTGCAGGATTTTGCACGCCATCGGATTTCTCCTTTTGATCCTTTGGTGCTCCACCCAGTTAAAACTAAATTCGATCCCGAAACCTTGACTGCGCAAATCGATTTCAGCGTTTTTGACGCGGGTTATGAACGGTATGTCAGGGGATATGGTTTCAACAGTTTTCGATTTACGTTGGAAGGGATTGGCTGGAGTTCGGTTTTTTCGCATCAACCCCGAACTTTGGCGGGTTATTCATCAGATTCGAAGGAGTATGATCGTCTGTTTTCAAGTTATTGTTCTCAAGTGGGAGAACACCTGTCTCATTTAGGAGCTCTGTCGCAAGCCTATCTCTATTGGTTCGACGAACCGGAGCCGAAAGATTATCCCTATATCCGTCAAGTCATGACAAAAATTCATCAGGCTGCTCCTCAATTGCGGCGCATGCTCACAGAACAACCTGAAGTTGAGTTATATGGTGCCGTCGACATATGGTGCCCAATTTTAGATCGTTTTCAACCGGAAGTCGCTGTACAACGGCAGCAATTGGGAGAATCGCTTTGGTGGTATATCTGCACCAATCCCAAAGAGCCTTATGTCGGGATGTTTATTGATCATTCCGCAGTTGAATTGCGCACCTGGATTTGGCAGACATGGCAACATCATGTCGATGGAATTCTGATATGGGCTGCCAATTATTGGACCAGTCCCGTTGCTTTTCCCGCTCCCTTGTTGCAGAATCCTTATCTTGATCCCATGAGTTATCGCAGCGGTCAGGGAACATCTCATGGGGAGATCAGCTACTGGGGAAATGGCGACGGACGACTCATTTATCCGCCAAAAGCTGTGTTTGAAAATAATATAAAGTGCATTCAGGCGCCTGTGTCGTCTTTTCGCTGGGAAATGTTGCGCGAAGGGTTGGAGGATTACGAATACTTGTGGATGGTTCAATATCTCGTACGGCAGGTGGAGGCCCAAAAGGGTCATTCAAAGCTGATACAGGAGGCGAAGGCATTGCTCATTGTGCCGGAGGATATTTCGCGTTCATTGATTGATTTTAATAAATCGCCGCAACCTATCTATCTCAGACGGAAAGAACTCGCCGAGATGATTATTCACCTGCAAAAAATTCTTCAGTGAGGTGTTGGTGTCAAATCTCATTTTTGCCGGGAATGTTGTCGCACCTGTTTTCATCATCATATTCCTGGGCATCATCCTCAGACGCCGCGGGATTGTCAATGAACAATTTAATACTTTAACCTCTAAAGTGGTATTCAATGTGGCCCTGCCTGCCATGATTTTCAAAGAATTATCTTCTTTCCCATTGAATGAAATTCTGCACCCGTCACAAGTATTGTTGGTCGTCATTTCTCTATTGGTGATGTTTTTATTTTCCTGGATTGTTTCTGCCTGGCTTTGTCATGACGGTCGTGACCGCGGCGCATTCATCCAGGGCAGTTTTCGCGGAAATTTTGCCATTTTGGGATTTGCACTTGTCCGCAATGCTTATGGTGAAGAGGCACTCGGCGGCGCTGCTATTGTTCTGGCGATCATCATGCCGATCTATAATATTCTCTCTGTCATCGCATTAACAGTCCCACTGCAACAGGAAAAACAGATTGAATTTGTACGAATCCTGAAAACGGTCGCGACCAATCCCCTGATTTTGGCTTTACTGTGCGCGCTCCCTTTTTCACTGTTTGATATTCCCCTGCATCCCATTTTTTCTCAATCCATTCAATATCTTGCCGCTTTGACATTGCCGCTGGCGTTGATCAGTCTGGGAAGCTCGCTCAGCTTCCATAGTATTCGTCAAGACCGCAAATTGACGATTGCTGCAACGATCATAAAACTGGTGATCATGCCGTGCGTCGGCGTCGCCGCGGCTGTACTGGCGGGATTCCGGGGGCAAGAGTTGGGAATTCTCTTCTTTATGTTTGCGGCGCCAACCGCAATCGCCAGCTATATAATGGCGGAGGTGATGGGCAGTAATGGTCGACTGGCGGGCAATATCGTGCTGGTATCGACAATCGCTTCACTATTTACTCTTTCCCTCGGCATCTTTTTGTTGAGACTCTTTAACTATTTTTAAATTTTCCTCCGGCTCCTTTTCCATGGTGAGACCAGTGAAAGCCAGCACTATGGAAACCAATGGATTAATCAGATTTAAAAATGCAAAGGGAAGGTAGGAAAATGGATGAACCCCCAGAGTGACCCACATGTAGGCGCCGCAGGTATTCCAGGGGATGAGGGGAGAGGAGAGGGTGCCGGCGTCTTCGAGGGCGCGCGACAGATTTTTAGCTTTAAGGTGCGACCTCTCATAGGCGCTGCGATACATTCGGCCCGGCACCACAATGGAAAGGTATTGATCCGGAGCGATGATGTTCATGCCGATGCAGGTGAGAATCGTCGACAGAACAAGCATTCCCGTGTTGTGCGCAATCTTTAGAATGGCTGAAGCCAACACTGCGAGGATTCCGATTTTTTCCAATATGCCGCCGAATGACAATGCGCACATGATGAGAGCAATTGTGGGGAGCATGCTTTCCAACCCCCCTCGACTGAGAAGATCATCAACAGCGGCGACACCGGTTTGACAGATATATCCGTTTTGTGCTGCTGATAAAATCTCTTTGATGGGAGTGTGCTGGAAAAAGAGCGCACATAACATGCCGATCAGACCTCCGGCAAGTAATGCGGGCAGGGCAGGAATACGCAGGAGTACCATCAGAATGACCAGCAATGTCGGGACAAGCAAAAACGGTGATATGAAAAAGTGCTGGCGAATGGCGTTCAGGATCTGATCGATTGTTTCCTGCTGCATTGCCCCCTGTCGGAAATGCCAACCAATAATGCTGTACAAAATCAGGGCAATCAAAGTGCTGGGGCCGGTTGTATAAATCATATGTCGAACATGGCTGAAGAGGTCTGTTCCCGCAACCGCAGGTGCGAGATTTGTGGTGTCAGAGAGCGGCGACATTTTATCCCCGAAATAGGAACCTGAAATAATAGCCCCTGCGACCATTGGCAGAGGAATTCCCAAGCCCTTTCCAACGCCGATCAGGGCAATCCCGACAGTACCAGCAGTCGACCAGGAACTGCCGGTCGCCAGAGAGACGACAGAACAGATAATGAAAGTTGCCGGCAGGAAGACAGATGGCGAGAGAATTTGCAGACCATAATAGATCATGGTTGGAACAATACCGCCGGAGATCCATGCGCCGATGAGAATGCCGATAATCAAAAGGATGAGGCAGGCTTGCAGCGCAATCAGAATACCGTCGATTATACCCTCTTCAATCTGCTTCCATGTGTAACCTAAATATAAGCCCATAAATGATGCTGCTGCACTGGCGCCGATTAAAGGCAGGTGTGGCGTGCCCTGATATTTGACCAAGGTAAGCGCAAGCAGTACTATCATTATCAATACCGGCAGCAGCGCCTGCCAAAGAGTGGGATGTCGAGTTCCTGAGTGGGACATTGTATTCTTTCTGAATTTTTGTTTGACATTTTCATTATAATAAGCTATATTTTCAGGTTGTATCTTTTCTTACCACAATCCTGCTCGGAGGAATCCAATTTATGCAAAAAGGTTTGATTACAAAAACTATTTTTGTCTTTATTCTGCTCATTTTAGCCGTTTATTCACTGTATCCGACTTTTCAATTCGGCGACCTGCAGAAAAAAGAAATAGCGCAAACGAACAAAATTCAGTCCCTGACGAATCTTACAAAAGGCGATATTGAAGAGGGACTTGTTAAAGGCAATCTTGAGGCTAAAATCCATCAGGTTGCCGGAGAGACATCGCCCCAGCAGGAAACTCTGTCTGCTGCAAAAGAATTACTCTCTTTGAACAATAAGGTGAATCGAGTTGAACGCCGATCGATCAAGCTGGGACTTGATCTTCAGGGTGGAACTTATCTGGTTTATGAAGCTGATTTGCCCAAATTATTGCGCACCTTGGCAAAGAATCAGGATGAACGTCTCAATGAGATTATCGATGCATCACAAGCAAAAGTAGAGCAGGAAGGTCTGGATTTTTTTGTCGTCCTGGTCGACAATTTTCGCGAACGTGATGTTGAGATGAACCGTTATTTCGGCCGCAAAGGTGAAACCAACGACAAGATCGTTGAAGATTTGAAAAGAGAGGCCGAGGACGCTGTTGATCGTACACTCGAAGTCCTGCGCAATCGTATTGACCAATTCGGTGTTTCAGAACCCATGCTCACCAAACAAGGGTCAAAT
>RPQV01000078.1 GCA_003818595.1 Calditrichota bacterium | reverse complement strand
GAAATAAAATTCCGCTATAAATTTGCGGATGTTCCGCTTTCGACCGATGAGTTTTTAAAGTTCTGGTGGGATTCCTTTTATTGGCCGGGGATGCGCAGTATCTGCCTGACACGCCTAAATCAGGACGGCATGGTCTATGTCCATAATAATTTTGTTCAGGTTCAAAATATACAGGGGAAACAAAAAGGCTATGTGCAGGATCTGAAATTGTTGGTCAAGGATACGTTTAGAATAGCCCCGGAATGGGTGGAACGAGCTCAAGCGGCGATACCGGAGCTCATCACCCTGGGTCAAGAATTCGGCTATTATCGCAAAAAATAACCTTCCCCAAAATATCCATTCGATATACAAATCTGCCGGAGTGCAGCAAAGAGACCGACTCACAACGGCAATGTCTGACGAACGTTCAAAGAATACTCAAGGGATCGACATCAACTGAGATTTGTACTTTGGTGGAGTGATGTTTCGATTTAAAGGCCTCCAGCGCGTCGCGAAGCGCCTGCTTCATCTCTCGCCCGCCTGCATCATTTTGTTTGTCGCTCATGATCAGCATTTGCCACCGATAATTGTTTTGGATTTTGGACAATTGCGCCTGAGTCGGGCCCAACACCCGATACGTCTCAGTACGGGGGAGCAGTTTGCTCAACTGTTCGGCGACGGCGATGACCCGCTTCTCATCAATTCCTTTAAACATGACGTTAATTAATCGGCTGTAGGGCGGATATAGCAATCCCCTGCGGTCAAACAATTCTGCTTTAAAAAAGCGCGCATAATCGTGTTCCCGGGCGCACTGCAGACTGTAATGATCAGGTGAAAACGTCTGAATAATCACTTCTCCCAATTTATCTTTGCGCCCGGCTCGACCCGCCACCTGCGTCAGCAGTTGGAACGTTCGCTCTGCCGAACGAAAGTCTGGAAGCAGCAATTCAGTATCAGCGTTGATGACGCCGACAAGGGTGACATTGGGGAAATCAAGGCCTTTGGCGACCATTTGCGTCCCGAGGAGGATACTGTATTCACCGCTGCCGAATTTTCCCAGCACTCGATCATGCGCCATCCTCCCTTTGGTGGTATCCATATCCATTCGCAACGCCTTCACGCCGGGAAACAACAGATTGAGTTCTTCTTCGACCCGCTGGGTTCCGATGCCTTTGAGCAGCACATCAACGCCTCGACATTCCGGACAAACTTCAGGCGCCCGCCTCGTGTGACCGCAATAGTGACACTTGAGCAGATGACCCCGCAGATGATATGTCATGGTGATTTCGCAGTTGTTGCACTTTTCCAAGTGTCCGCAGCTGTGACATTTATACATTGTGGCAAAACCCCGTCGATTCAAAAACAGAATAACCTGTTCGCTGTTACTCAATTTTTCGTCGATTTTGTGACGCAAAGCACGCGAAAAAATCAGCGGATCGGTGCGACCCTCCACTTTGGGCTCGTGTCGCATATCCACGAGCTGCACTTGAGGCATGGGAATATCATCAATTCGAGCGGGCAGGAGCAACAGTTGGTATTTCCCGACCAATGCATTAAAATACGATTCTAAAGAGGGTGTGGCCGAGCCCAGTACGACCACGGCATTTTCGACTTGTCCACGAACGACGGCGATATCCCGTCCATGATAACGCGGCGTAATGTCCCCTTGTTTGTAGGAGGGTTCATGTTCTTCGTCGACAATGATCAGGCCGATATTTTTTAACGGTGAAAAAATGGCTGAACGCGGACCGATGACGATCTTGTGTTTTCCCTCCCATGTTTTGCGCCAGGAATCGTATCGCTCGCCAGGAGACATCCGACTGTGGAAAACCGCCACCTTTTCTGCAAAATGAGCGCGAAAACGACGAACTGTCTGAGGCGTCAGGGCGATTTCCGGAACCAGGACGATGGCACTCTTGCCCTGTCCAAGCGCATAGTCGATCGCATCAATATAGACCTGAGTCTTGCCGCTTCCTGTCACTCCATGCAGCAGAATCGTGTCAAATCGATGGGTATCCTGTGAAGTCTTGATCGCATCGAGTGCTTTCTGTTGATCAACATTGAGTATCAACTTGGGCGGAGGTTCGACGACAAGCTCGCTGTAATAATCGCGATAAACCTCCCGCTTTTCCACACGAATATATCCCTTCTCCGCCAACGCCGTAACCACAGCCGATTTGGCGCTGGTATAGCGACAGACATCGCTGCGGGTGAGATCGTTGCTCGCACTGTCGAGCAACATAGCTAAAATTGCAGCCTGTTTGGGAGCAGTGGTTTGAAGATTATGAATCATCCGCCCAATGTCATCCGGCGAATATTTTTCATCGAGTTGAAGTACATACTCGTATTTGGCTTGAACCTTTGCGCCGGGCAATTCGAGTTCAAGGCGCACCAATCCCTTTTCCCGCAACTGCTTCAGAGGAGAGTAGACATTTTTACCCAAATTCTTGACCAGTTTGCTGATGCGCATCGGATTTTCACCGGCCAAACGGCGGACAATATCCGCTTGTGTGGGGGAACGCTCTTCCAGATATTGGGCAAGTTCGTCCGGTTTTGAATGCATCAAGCGAACTACCCGCTCAGAATCAATATGAATTCCTGAGGGCAGGGCCGCTTTAAGCACTTCGCCCCAGCCGCACAGGTAATACTCGGCAATCCATCGCGCCAACTCGAGAACCTGAGGTGTGAACAACGGCACGGGATCCAGTACCTCTTCGATCTCTTTGAGTTGAGAAATTTCAGTCGTATCGCTCCGCCCCACCACAAAACCGGTTGCTTTCCGCGTCCCAAACGGGCAAAGCACACGCACGCCGGAAATGACATCCTCCAGAAACCGCTCGGGGATGTGATAGGTGAACGCGTGAGCTACGGCAACGGGAAACACAATTTGAGCGAATTCTTGCTTGCCATCCTTCATGGGGGAATTTACAGAATAATACGCTGTTTTCCTAATACCCCTTCAATGGAGGCAATAGCGAGTTTCCGGTCGATTTTTGTAAATTTCCTGCTGGAATGTTCATTCGATTTTATTACATTATGACAAAATAACACTATCGATAAAGGGACAACTCATGAATGGTCGATTATTCGGATTCTTACTGATTGGAGTAGTTATGACTTCCTGCAGCAAATTTGATCCTTTCCTCTCACTGTCAGAACAACAGATGAATCAACTTGGTTCAAAAGCCGAAACGGCAACAATGGACAAAGCCGCAACGGACAAAGCAGGTGTGCTTTCTGCTGCGGAAATCAGCGCGATTATAGACAAGGTAAAAAATACAGCGGCTGAACCGGTTAATGAGCGTGAAGTCGCCTATTTGCGCACCAATATGGGGTCGATTGTGCTCGCGTTTTACACTGATGTCGCTCCCGAACACTGCACAAGTTTCAAGCGTTTAGTGAATGCCGGTTATTTTAATCACACGCGATTTCATCGTATCATTGACAGATTCGTCATCCAGGGCGGCGACATATTGACTCGAGATGACGATCCGGATAATGACGGCACCGGCGGACCCGGATATACAGTCAAAGCGGAATTTAATGGGATTCCCCACGATTTGGGAATTGTTTCCATGGCGCGCTCTCAAGATCCCAACAGCGCCGGTTCACAGTTCTTCATCTGCCTGTCGCGCGAAGGAACCAAGTTCCTGGATGGCAAGTATACAGTATTTGCCAAGGTGATTGGTGGTCTCGACACGGTGCAAAAGTTGGGCAAAGTGGAGACATTGACGAACAAGTGGGGTGAAAAGTCGTCACCCGCAACTCCTGTTTACATTGAGCGGGCGGTTATGGTCAGACGTTAGAGAAAGGTTTTCATGAAAATCTCATTATTTTGGTTATGTCTTTTTTTATTGCCGTCTCTCCTTTTTCCCCGAGAGATGGAAAAATTTTGGATTTATTTTGCGGATAAAGGGGCGACGCTTTCCAAGAGTGACTGGAACAAATTGTCAGAATCACTCAATCCTCGTGCGGCAGCTCGACGTCAAAAGGTCGGTGATCTGTTGAATATCACCGATGTTCCAGTATACGCTCCCTATGTGCGGGCATTAAGAGAGCATCAGTTGAATCCCATTGTGATTTCCAAATGGTTGAATGCCGTGAGCGTTTATGCCACAATTGAGCAGGTGGATGCGATTACGGATTTGCCGTTTGTCAAGTCAATTCAGCGAGTCGCACAGGGGAGTCGTCCCCTCCTTCCCCTGAACAATGAACAGCTGATGAAATCTTCAGCCGTGCACGTAACATCCGCTCTGGATTATGGACCTTCGATTGAACAAAACGCTCTCATCCATATTCCCGAACTTCATACGCTTGGTGTGACCGGAGAGGGCGCATTGATCGCCATTCTCGATACCGGTTTTTCGCTCAAGCACCCGGCTCTGGCCAATGTCCATATCAAAGCTGCGTACGATTTCATCAATCAAGATGAGCAGGTTGACAATGAAGAGGACGATCCCCTGAATGAGAACGATCATGGCACCAAAGTGCTGTCAATCATAGGAGCGTTTTCACCCGGCAACCTGATCGGCACAGCTTATGACGCCGAATTCCTGCTGGCAAAAACAGAATACATTGCCGGCGAGACGCAGGTGGAGGAGGATTACTGGATTGCCGCGGCTGAATGGGCGGATTCGTTGGGGGCGGATGTTATCAACTCCAGTTTGGGGTATACCGATTGGTATACATATGAAGACATGAACGGACTCACGGCTCCGATCACCCTGGCAGCTGATCTCGCCTTTCAGAAAGGCATCGTGGTTGTCACGTCTGCCGGCAATGAGGGCGATGATGCCTGGTATTATGTCTCAGCTCCGGCGGATGGTTTTGATGTGATTGCCGTGGGGGCGGTCCGTTCCGACAGCCTCATTGCGTCATTCAGCTCGCGCGGTCCGACGAGCGACGGCCGTATCAAGCCCGACGTGGTGGCGATGGGTGTCAGTACTGTATATTCAAACAGTAACGGTGTGGGCTTTGGCCGTGGCAGCGGCACCTCATATTCTTCGCCTCAGGTTGCGGGAGTTGCCGCATTAATTCTTTCGGCGCATCCCGAACTGACACCAAAACAAGTGCGGGAAGCTCTCATTAAAACCGCAAACCGGGTAAATTCGCCTAACAATGTGTATGGTTTTGGTCTGGTGAACGCGCTGGCTGCGGTCAATTATTGGGGAGCTGTGAGCGAACCCGGGGAACAAAATCGATTCGTCCAATCGTACCCCAATCCGTTTTCCTACGAACTGCATAGCCAAATCCTTTTTATCGTCGATTTAAAAGAGGCCAACCGAATTACCATTGATCTGTTCAATGTGCTCGGCCAAAAAGTGACGACCATTGTCGATGTCATCCAGCCTGCGCTCAGCAATATCCAGGTGACATGGCAGGGGCTGACCGCGGATGGATCGCGCCTGCCAAGTGGACTCTATTTCTTCCGCGCCCGCATCGGCGATGCTGTTCATATGGGCAAAGTGACGATTCTACAATGATGGATCGATCTCCTCGAAAATGTCACCATAATCGAGTGGCCTGCAGGAGGCGTTCTGGGTAATAAAAATCCTATAGTGCTTGCATTGGGCGGCGGTGGAGCGCGCGGAATTGCTCACATTGGGGTGATACGAGTTCTCGAAAAGTCAGACATTCCTATCCATGCCATCGTCGGCACCAGCATGGGAGCGGTCATTGGCGGTCTCTATGCGCAGATCGGTGATTCTTTTGTGTTGGAGAATAAAATAAGAGCGCTGCTCCAAACAGCTCTGTTTAAAGCTCCGCAACAGCAGACCGAGGGTAGTCGCGGCTCCTGGCTGCAGCAATTGTCAACACACCTCTGCAAGCAAATGGAAAACTGTGATGATGCGCGATTAAAAAGAACGCAACTCAATCAATCCTTTACCGAAGAACTGCAGAAACTGTTTCCTGAAGATTTATTTGAACAGAGTTCGATTCCATTCGCAGCGGTTGCTTCGGATTTATGCAGCGGCAGGGAGGTGATTCTCTCGCGCGGTCGAATCGTGGATGCCGTTTTAGCCAGTTCAGCCATGCCGGGCTTTTTCGAACCGATTGTCATGGGCAATTATTTATTGAGTGATGGTGCTGCCACCTCGGCTGTACCCATTCGTGCTGCACGTCATTTTGCCCCTCTGAAACCAGTTGTCGCTGTGGATGTATCATCGCAACTTCCGCCCCAAGTTGACCGCACAAATGCCTTGAGTTTCGTGCTGCGCGCCACTGCGGTAACAGGCGCCTGTTATCACGACGAACTGATCAAAGAAGCGGATATTTTGATCCAGCCCGAAGTGAAGCAATTTAGTTGGTCCGATTTCGACAACATTGATCATTATATTCTGCAGGGTGAGCGGGCGGCAAAAAAAGCCATTAAAAAAATGCTTTTTGTCGCGGATTCAAGGTATTAAGGTTAAACGTGAATAATCTTTGGTTCTTTGGTTATACCCCTTGTCCTTGCGGTCCAAGAAAAATTAAAAGGAGGTTCCCTTGACTGCCGTTCAATTATCGGGTGTACACAAATCCTACGGAGACGTACACGCAGTAAATGACCTGGATTTGGTCGTGACGGAAGGTCAGGTGTTTGGTTTGCTCGGCCCCAATGGCGCCGGCAAAACAACTGCCATTCGTATGATCATGGACATCATCAAGCCGGACAGCGGATCGATTTCCATACTGGGTCAGCCTAATTCAGGGAGGCTTCAAGATCAGGTGGGATACTTGCCGGAAGAGCGTGGTCTTTATAAAAAAATGGTTGTGCTTGAAGCGATTGTCTTTTTTGCGGAATTGAAGGGCATATCAAACAAAAAGTCACCTCCCAAAGCGATTGAATGGTTGACACGACTCGAGTTGGATAAATGGAAGGATCATAAAATCGAAGAATTATCAAAGGGCATGCAGCAGAAACTGCAATTCATCTGCAGCGTCATCCATCAGCCACGACTGCTCATCCTCGATGAACCGTTCAGCGGCTTGGACCCCATCAATACCAATTTGCTAAAGGATGTGATGATGGAATTGAAAGAAAACGGCGTCACTCTCATCCTTTCGACGCACCTGATGGAGCAGGCTGAAAAGTTGTGCGATTCGATTTGCCTCATCAACAACGGCAAGAGCGTTATTCAGGGGCAGCTCGCCGATGTTAAACGCAAGTTTGGAATAAACCGCATCAAGATGCGCTATGACGGCGATGCGGCCTTTCTGGATGATAAGAGTCTGGTAGCAGGATTTGACGATTATGGCCAATATGTGGAAATTGTGCCGGCTGAAAAGGTCAAACCACAGCTTATTTTGGAACGCGCCATCCGGCAAGTGACCATTTCACATTTCGAAATATCCGAACCCTCATTGAATGAAATATTTATCAATGCAGTTAAAAACTAAGGGAGGCCTGAAGTGAATAAACTGTTTGCCATTATCAAGCGGGAATACCTGCAACGGGTGAAAACAAAAGGCTTTTTGATCGGCACACTTTTGATGCCGATCTTTATCCTGGGTATTTCTTTTTTGCCGGCCCTTATGATGCGTTCAAATTTGGGCGAAAGCATTCGTCTCGTCGTCATTGATGAAACAGGACAGTTATTTGAGCCGCTTGAGGCAGCATTCTCAGAGATAAAAAATGGAAAAGGCGATGCTAAATATCAACTGAGTCAGCTGAAGAGTGGAGAATCGCTCGAACAAGGCATCGTTTCTCTCGGTCAGAAAGTCAATGCGGGCGAGTTGGATGGCATTCTGGTATTGCCCCGAGCTATCCTCGAAAACAATCAATTTCAATATCATACGAAAAACATCGGCAACTTTGAAATCATCCAAACTGTGGAACGGACAGTTAGCGGTGTTGTGCGTTCTCTGCGGTTAAACGAATCCGGGCTGGATGTAGAGTTGGTAAAGAAACTGAATAATTGGGTCAGTGTCAAAACCTTCAAAATCGGCGAGTCGGGAAGTCAGGAGCAGCGGGCTGAAATCTCGTTCCTGTTCAGCATGATCATGGGGTTGCTCCTTTACATGATGCTGATTCTCTATGGTCAATTTGTGATGCGCGCGGTTATTGAAGATAAAAATTCCCGAGTCGTTGAAGTGATCTTGTCCTCAGTCAAGCCGTTCCAATATATGGCCGGCAAAGTTATCGGCATTGGCGCCACCGGTTTGACCCAGTTTTTGATTTGGGTTGCAACCGCCGTTTTAATCTCCATGTATGGTTTGGTGTTTGTAAAGTCATTTGCTCCGGAAGTTTCACAACTTGTACTGCCACAAGTATCCCCATGGATTTATGTTGCTTTTTTGGCTTTTTTCCTTCTGGGCTACCTTTTTTATGCAACGCTCAGTGCTTCCATTGGCAGCATGGTCAACAGCGAGAGTGAAGCTCAAAGTTATCAATGGGTGGTGATGATGCCGATAATTCTCGCCTTTTTCTTTATGTTTGCGGTCAATAATTCGCCCAACAGTCTGCTTGCGGTGATATTGTCGCTCATCCCCTTCTTTGCCCCCATCCTGATGTTCTCGCGAATCTTGGCGGAAGCAGCCCCCTTGTGGCAGATTCTGATCAGCTTTGTCATCATGATTCTCTCAATCTGGGGCAGTTTATGGGTGTGCGGCCGCATTTTTCGTGTCGGCATTCTTATGTATGGCAAAAAACCGAATCTACCTGAAATTGTCAAGTGGATCAAATATTCTTGACAGATAGATCAAACGAGAAAGTCTGACGACAGCAAATTATTTAATATCTTGTAAAAAAATCCATTCAATATTCGACATCGGCTGCTTCTCTGCAGGATCACAGCCTCCGACTGAACAAATCGGGACGGTGTTAAATCACTGCGACAATGATCCACCAGGGACTGGACATTTTCAGGTTTCACTTCCAAGTGGAACTGCAGCGCCAGCGCCTGCTCACGATAAAAAAAGGCCTGATGTTCGCAGGCAGCACTACCGGCCAACAAAACAGAATCTGCCGGGAGAGCAAAGGTTTCGCCATGCCAGTGAAATACTTCGAGCGAATCTGGAATCTGAGCAAAGCAAGATTTACTTTTTGCAGCCTTGTTCCAGCGAATGGGATGCCAGCCGATTTCCTTTTCCGACTGAGAATAAACTGACGCCCCTAAAACACTGGCCAAGAGTTGCGCACCAAGGCAGATGCCAATGATTTTTTTATCTGCTTTCAAAGCGGCCTCGATAAATCGCTTCTCTTGAATCAACCAGGGGTAGAGACTCTCATCATTGACGCTCATCGGCCCACCCATAAGAATCAGCCAGTCAAAATGATCAAGTGTCGGCAGAGACTCCTGACGATATACATGGGTGATGTCAAACGGATATTGGTGCGATTGAGCCCATTCTAAAAGACATCCCGGATTCTCAAACGGAACATGTTGTATGCAATGAATCGAAAGCATCAGACCTATTCAGCTCCTTATTTCCATTGATAGATACGAACATAGTCAATTTCATATCTCTGCGGCAGGATAGTTTCATCCACTCCCTGAGCACCACCCCAAGAACCGCCATATGCGGCGTTCAAAATCAAATAAAAAGGCTTATCGAACGGCCAGACGTCGTTGCCGCTCTTTTCATTATCAAAGGTAAAGTATTTAATATTATCGACAAAGAAATCCATGTGCTCTTCAAACCACTCCAAGGCATAAATGTGAAAGTCGGCATGGGGTGCGGCAACAGTCATTTTATCGCCTTTGTTGGTGCCGATAGCGTGATTATACGCTTTGGTGTGAATGTTCGCATGGATCATGTCGGGGTCAAAGCCGACGTTCTCCATAATATCGATCTCGCCACATTCCGGCCACCGGGTATGTTCAGGATAACCTGCGCCCAACAACCAGATGGCGGGCCACATACCTTTGCCTGTCGGCAGCTTGGCTCTGATCTCAAATCGGCCATAACACCATTCTGCTTTGCCTTTGGTGATGAGACTGGCGGACGTGTAATGATGGCCATCGATCTTTTCCTTCCTCGTTTCGATGATCAATTTGCCATCTTCCACACGAGCATTTTCCATGCGTTCGCGCGTATAATATTGGAGTTCCTGATTGCGCAGCACGCCCTCTTCATAATTCCATTTGCTCGCATCGGGCAAACCTGAACCTTCAAATTCGTCGGACCACACGAGCTGCCATCCCTTTTCCGCTGCAACGGTATAGCCGACACAGAGCCCTAAG
>RPQV01000077.1 GCA_003818595.1 Calditrichota bacterium | reverse complement strand
GCCTGACTCCCGCAGAGATCGCGCAAATCAAGATTGTCGATCCCGCCTGCGGTTCCGGCAGTTTTCTCCTCGGCGCCTATTCTTATCTACTGGACTATCACCAAAAATGGTACTTGGCGCATGCTGCGGACAAAGGTTATCAGAAAGAGTACTATCTCGACAAAAACGGCGAGCTGGTGGTGCGGCTCGAAAAACGCGCCGAGATTCTGCGCAACAACCTCTTCGGCGTGGACATTGATCAGGAGGCGGTCGAGGTTGCCATCATGAGTCTTTATTTAAAGCTGCTCGACGACGGTTTCGACAAGGGCGAAAAAGATCTGTTTTTTGTCAAGGGGCATGTGCTGCCGGATATGACGGACAATATCCAATGCGGCAACAGCCTGATCGGCTGGGACTATTTTGACGGGCGGCTGGTGATGGACGATGAGGAGATCAGGACGATCAAGCCGTTTGATTGGCACAAGCAGTTCCCCAATGTTTTTACCGCCGGCGGGTTCGATTGCGTGATTGGGAATCCGCCTTATATTAGATCAGAATCATTGGGTTATTTAAAAACATATTTTAATAAAAAGTATTCTGTTTATGATAAAGCTGCTGACATTTTTTTCTATTTTTTTGAAAAGGGCTTTCAAATACTGAAAAATCAAGGCCTTTACGGTGTTATTTCAAATAACTTTAACAAGACGACAGGAGGGAAAGTACTCAGAAGCTATCTCAGAGAAAAAACTAAAATTAATTATATTATTGACTTTTCAAGAGTCCAAATTTTTAAAGGAGCGATAACCTATCCAGTCATTTTTGTCGCCGAAAATGAACATCCTGAAAATAATTATTTTTCCTATAATTTAGTTCTCAATGAAAAAGACTTTGCCGAAGGCTCGTGCTCAATGAAATATGTTACCTTAAGTCAGAAAGATTTAGAAGTTGATAAATGGTCTTTTAATGTAAACTTTACAAAAATTTTTGATAAAATTAATAATTACAAGTCTATACGCGAAATATTTGGCAAGTCTTACCGAGGCCTGATTACTGGCTTAAATGAAGCATTTATATTAGAAAATCCCAGCTTTCCTCTTTCGCAGCATATAAAGCCAATATTTGAAGGTAAGGATATAACTAAATGGATAACCACAGATATAAATAAAAAACTAATAATTTTCCAATCAGGATTTACAAAGACGCAGTTTTCTGGTAATTCTGAAAAAGTTCTGTTTAAAAAAATGGAGGCACAATTTCCTGATCTGTTTAAAATATTAAAGCCGTTCGAAGAACAAGCAAAAAAGCGATATGACCAAGGAGAATATTGGTGGGAATTGAGAAGTTGCGCTTATTATAATTTGTTTGAAAAGCCTAAAATAATTTTTCCGAACCTCCAAAAGAGCAACAAGTTTGCTTTCGATGATAAAGGAACCTTCATAAATGCACCAGCCGTTTTTTTACCGGTTAAGGATAAATGGCTCTTAAGTATCCTGAATTCAAAACTTGTATGGTTTTTCTTGATGCAAATTTGTGTCGTTAGAAACGGGGGTTATATTGAAGTAAAACCACAATACTTTGAGCAGATACCGATTCCTGAATTGGAAAATAAAACCAAAGAAAAATTGACATCTTTCGTCGATGAAATACAGCAAACGTATAAAGATTTCCGTTCCGCCAAAAGGGATGCCGACAAAAAGCGATTTGAGCAAAAGATTGCGCTGCTGGACAGCAAGATCGACGAACTGGTCTACCAATTGTACGGCTTGACCGAGGAAGAAATCCGCCTGGTCGAGTCGGGGTGAGCAGGGGCGATTGGGAGTTGCTAATTTTCCTTGCGTTCAATTCATTAATTCATTATGATAATCTACAAAGCATGGGCACGAGAGCAAGAACGATGATTGCGAATGTCAGTTCATACGATTGAGAAACAGGGTGATTAGAGATAAAAAAGTATCATTGACACTTGGCGTTGATAGGACCATCGTAAAATCGTTGTCGAAGAAAATAATGTTGACTTTACAGTCAAGGCGAGCAAGATGATCACCAGCATAAAAATAAACGGCTTTAAATCATTTCATAACTTTGAAATGGCCTTTACCCCTCTTACTGTTGTGGCGGTCGCCAATGCGTCAGGTAAAAGCAATCTCTTTGATGCGTTAAAACTGCTCTCGCGCCTGGCAGAAACAGACTTGAAAACGGCATTTAATGAGCAACGAGGCAATCCCGGGGAATTGTTTACCCAATATGGTGAGAACAGTTACGCTTCAGAAATGGAATTCGAATTGGAAATGTTGGTCAATCGCCAAGTCAAAGACAATTGGGGTAGCGAATACGAGCTGAATAATACCCGTTTGCGCTATAAACTAATTATTGCTAAAAAGCCTAATCATTACGGTATTGATGATTTGACCGTCAAGTACGAACATTTGGAAAAGATAAAATACGAAGACGATAGATGGGTTCGCATGCTGCCCAAAGAAGCAAAACCATTTTGGCAAACAAAAAAGGCAGGCGGCTCAAAAGTGCCCTTTATTCAAACAGTAGAACAAAGCGGAATAACCACCATTAAAATTCGGCAAGATGGCAAGCAGGGGGGCAAAGCAACCCCCGCCAATGCCGTTGCTCAAACCGTTTTAGGCGGAATCAATTCCGTCGATTTTCCTCATGTCTTTGCCGCCAAAGAAGAGATGAAGAGTTGGAAGTTTTTGCAGCTTAATCCTGAAGACCTGCGCGAACCTTCTCGCCAAGATGTGGGGTTGCGTGACACCATTACGTCTGGCGGTAAAAATGTGGCGGCAGCCTTGTTTCGGATTAAGCAATCTGATGAATACCATCTCAAAGAAATTTCGCGCAAACTCAACAGCTTTTTACCAAACTTGACCGAGGTAAATGTTTATGATGATCAGGTGAACCATCAATTCATCATCAAAGTCAAGGGAGAGGATAACAAAGAATTCTCTTCGCGAGTGCTTTCTGAGGGTACATTGCGCCTGCTTGTGCTTTGTATTCTGGAGTTTGATGCCAAACATACCGGGTTGCTTTGTTTTGAGGAGCCTGAAAATGGTATTCATCCCTTCCGTATGAAGGCTATGGCCCACTTGTTACAAGATCTAAGTGTAGATTTTATGGATAGCGATTTACCACTTCGCCAAGTTATCGTCAATACTCACTCGCCAGTGTTGCTTAAAGAATTGATCCAATGGCAGGATGATAGAAATATCAGTATATGGTTTTCAAGCCTGAATTCATTTATTACTGATACAGGTGGCGAGAGAATTAAGATTAAAATAACAAAAATGAGTCGTGTTTTTAAGAAGGATAAGGAAAATGGTCAGTTGTCATTGATTCCTGTTTCTGAACCAGAGCGAAGGCTTACTGTGGCCGAAGTTATAAAATATTTAGAGACCGCCGATACGGAAACAGCAATCAGGGCTATTCAATGAGCAAACAGGTCATTATAGGTTTTACAACCGAAGGCAAGACAGATGTTCAATTTTTGGAAAGCGTCATTCAGCGCTCCTTTGAAGATGTGGCGTTTGAATGTGATGGGGAAATTGAGGTTTTGCCTGTTCAGTACCTTGAAAAACAAAGCGGCAGCTTTATCGAGGCGGTAAAAAAATATGCTCAACAGGCAGAAGAGATGGGGATAATGGTACTCTGCATTCACGCTGATGCTGATGCCGCGACCGACATCAATACTTTTAAAAATAAAATCTATCCCGCGTTTACAGCCGTTAGTCAAATAATTGCAGAGAATGTCTGCAAAAACTTGGTGGCGATTGTGCCGATACAAATGACTGAAGCCTGGATGTTGTCGGATAAGGAGTTATTAAAGGCAGAAATCGGTACAAGTAAAAGTGATGCAGAGTTGGGTATCCAAAAATCGCCGGAAGTTTATCCTGATCCCAAACAGGTCATCGAAATGGCGATAAGAATAGCCCGGCAAGATTTAACCAGACGTTATCGCCGCAAATTAACGATCGCAGAATTATATTCGCTGATGGGACAAAAAATAGCGCTGAACAAGTTGAAGAATTTATCTTCCTACCAAAAATTTAAAGAAGCAGTGAGAGATGCTTTCAAATCATTGAATTATCTGCACTAATCTAGTCCATAAAGCTTGATTATTTTTCTTAAAACGACTCCCCTCTTGAATCGCCCCCAACACTCCGCTAACGAGTTTTTCGACATTTGAGGACACGCTCGCGGGAAAGATCAAAGCATGGGAAGACCCAGAGCAAAAGATGCTCATTCCGCAATTTTATTTTTTTTCACTATTTACAGACTAATTTCCATAAAACAGCATCATTTTGATCGCGCATCCCGGCATCAGTCAGCACTGTCGGCAAGATCCCCATCTGTTTCTCCATCGTGCTCAAAGGCGTGGTGCGCCTGTGCGTGCCTGAACTGGAGCATCATATTTTTCCCCAGTCGTACCTCCCCGCATGCTCCGGGTTTATGGGGAGGTTTTATATAATCGGGAGCGCCATGAAAATTCAAGCAACGCGTACACTGCAATTCGGCACTCTTTATCTTCTCCTCATCCTCTGTTCTGTTTTCACATCCTGCACCGGAAAACCGCCCGCCTTCTGGCCGGCAAACGGAACAACTCTGCAGAACCTGAGCTGGAACATCGCGTTGTCAGACAGCGGTTCCGTCCAGTTTCAGGAGAATGATGTTTGGATATTGCCGGTTCCGGCGGATACTGCTGCCGTCGAGACGACCAACGCGCGTCATCTTTCAGCGAAAGATGCGGCCATTCCTTATTTTTTTAAAAATGTTGATCAGGTGGTGAGATATGAAAGCGGAATCGTGACCGCTGAATACTATGCTTTTCGCCAGGATGACGTTTATATCCTGGGAAATTCGAGTACGGATTCGAGCAGCCTTTACACCCTGTACGAGCCGCCGCTGCTGCTTTTGCCGAACGATCTGAAAAATCTCAATGCGAACACGCTCCGTGAAACCACGCCGAAAATATGGGACGCCCGCGCCGATTCTTTTCGTGTCCAACCCAAAATGCGGATTCAGGTAAGCATCGCCGCACACGGAAGGGTAAACTATGGCGATAAATTGCTGACTGCTGTTCTGGTGAACATGAGTTTGTTACAGGACGCGGTTGTCGCGTACGACGACACCGGCCTCATCGTGCCGGATGCTGTGACGATGCAGAGCACTGTTTTGCTGGTGCGGGATATCGGACCGGTGCTTGAATGGGGTATAAAAACGGGAAAAAATAAACAGCCTTGGGATACCATGAATTTCCAACCCGAAGAGGTGATTCAAATCATCTTTCATCAATCATTATGAACGTGCCTATTTTCCATTGTTTCTAAACGGGATCGAGGAAAGCAAAACAAGGAGACGGAAAAATGAAAGATCTAAAAAAAGTGATCAGCCTGCTGATCGCGCTGATTTTCGCACCTGATTTTTCAAGCCATGCTGCTATTTCACTGCTTCAAAGTTTTTCCGAACTGAACACCAATGGAGACAGCTATTTTGGCGGCTCAGTTTCAGGCGCCGGCGACGTCAACAACGACGGCTATGACGACGTGATCGTCGGAGCGCATTACATTGGTGGCAGCGTTGGTCGCGCTTATATTTATTATGGCGGCAGCAGTATGGACAACAGTGCGGATGTGGTTTTGTCAGGCGAAGGCACAAGCAGCTATTTCGGCATTTCAGTCTCCGGTACGGGCGATGTCAACAACGACGGCTATGATGATGTCATTGTTGGGGCGTACTATTACAATTCCAGTACTGGTCGCGCTTATATCTATTACGGCAGCGCATTAATGGACAATACAGCCGACGTCACCCTGACCGGCGAAGGGACCAGCAACTATTTTGGCTATTCGGTCGCGGATGCCGGGGATGTCAACAACGATGGCTTTGCTGATGTGATCATTGGTGCATACCAATTCAATTCCAGCACAGGCCGCTCTTATATCTATCTGGGCAGTGCCGGTATGGACAACACAGTCGACGTGACTATGACCGGCGAAGGTGCCGGCAACCAATTTGGCTTTGCTGTTTCGGGCGCAGGGGATGTCAATAATGATGGCTATGATGATGTAATCGTCGGAACGAATAAATACAATTCCGATACTGGCCGCGCCTATATTTATCTGGGCGGTGCAGGCATGGATGCAACCGCCGATGTCACCATGACTGGTGCAGGGACAAGTTACAGGTTTGGCGTTTCTGTTTCGGGCGCAGGGGATGTCAATCACGACGGTTTTGATGATGTTATCATCGGGGCGAATTACTACAATTACGAAACAGGCCGCGCTTATGTTTATTACGGCGCTTCAAGTATGGACAACAGTGCCGATGTCACCATGACCGGTGCAGGAACATACTACAGGTTCGGCCTATCCGTTTCAGGCGCTGGAGATGTCAATCATGACGACTATGATGACATCATTATCGGATCTTTTGGATACAGTTCGAATATCGGCCGCGCCTATGTTTATCTGGGCGGGGCAGCAATGGATGCAACCGCCGATATTATAACAACTGGCGAAGGAACGAGCAGCCAATTTGGCTATGCTGTCTCGGGCGCCGGTGATGTCAATAACGATGGTTATGCTGATGTGATCGTCGGAGCGACTAATTACCAGAATTCAACCGGTCGTACCTATGTATATTATGGTGGCGGCGGCATGGATAACGCGGCTGACGTTACCATGACCGGAGAAATAACCAACAACTATTTCGGCATTTCTGTCTCGGGCACGGGAGATGTCAACAACGACAGCTATGATGACGTTATTGTTGGGGCGTATCGCTACAATTCCTCCACCGGCCGCGCCTATGTTTATTATGGTGGCTCACTCATGGATGCCGCCGCTGATGTCACCATGACCGGCGAAATGACAAATAACTATTTTGGCTATCCTGTTTCGAGTGCCGGCGATGTCAACAATGACGGTTATGATGATGTCATCATTGGCGCCTATTTCTACAATTCCCAAGCCGGCCGCGTCTATGTCTATTTCGGCAGCTCATCCATGGACAATATCGCCGATGTGGTCATGACCGGTGAAGCCGCCAGTCATTATTTCGGCAAATCCGCCACGGGTGCAGGAGATGTCAACAACGATGGTTATGACGATGTCATCGTCGGAGCACAGGGATATGGTACCAGCATCGGCCGCGCCTATGTTTTTTATGGCGGCTCACCCATGGACGCAAGCGCTGATATCACTATGACCGGAGAAGGGACAAACAGCTATTTTGGTGGTTCCGCCTCGGGTGCAGGCGATGTCAACAATGACAATTATGATGATGTCATCGTCGGAGCACAGGGATACAGTTCGAATACCGGCCGCGCCTATGTCTATTTCGGCGGTCTGAACATGGACACCATGGCCGATGTCACCATGACCGGCGAAGAAACCAGCAACTATTTTGGTCAATCCCTTTCGGGCGCCGGCGATGTCAATCTGGATGGTTATGATGATGTCATTGTCGGTGCAAATTGGTACAATTCGCAAACTGGCCGTGCCTATATTTATCTGGGAGGCGACGGTATGAACAATGTCGCCGACATCACCATGCAGGGCGAAACAACAGGCAACTATTTTGGCCTTTCTGTCTCGGATGCCGGTGACATCAACAAAGACGGTTATAATGATGTCATTGTCGCGGCTCGAGGATACAATTTCAACACCGGCCGCGTTTATATCTATTTTGGCGGGGGGAGTATGGACAATACTGCAGACTTGACCATGACCGGCGAAGCTGCAAACAACTCTTTTGGCTCTTCAGTCTCAAACGCCGGCGACGTCAACAACGATGGTTATGATGATGTCATCGTCGGGGCGTACAACTATCCACTCAATGGCAAAGCATACCTGTATGCGGAAGATACACCTATTGTGATGGAACTGAGCTCCTTTAACGCGCAGGCCGATCAAACCGGGGTTGTGCTGTACTGGGAAACACAGAGCGAAAGCAACCTTGCCGGTTATCATCTTTATCGTCGACAGGAATCAGCGCAGGAGTTCGTCCGGATCAATGAGGCGATGATCTTGTCTCAGGGAACGCCGGTTGGCGGCGCCCAATATCACTATGTTGATGTGCCTGCGGTCGACGGGAGCTATGTTTATAAACTGCAGAGCCTCAACCTGGACGGCAGCGGGGAGTTCAGCGAACCAGTTTCCGTATCCTTCTCTGCCGGCATCGGGCAGAATAATAATCCGACTGCATTTGCGCTGCACCAGAACTATCCCAATCCCTTCAATCCGCAAACCGCCATCCGATTCGATCTGCCGACGCCCACGGTGGTGACGCTGACGATTTATGACGCGCAGGGGCGAATCGTCCGCACACTGGTGAATGGCCATGAGCCGGCCGGTGTTCACAATGTCATCTGGGATGGCCGGAATGATGCCGGTTTTGCGGCACCGAGTGGCCTGTACCTCTATCATATCAATGCAGGAGATTTGAATGTGATACGCAAAATGATGCTTTTAAAATGAGTATTTAATTTCTCCCCGCAAGTGGAAAATCTTCCATAGAGGAACTTTAAAAATCATGGGATGAATTTAATAAAATTTTATGTTAGACAGCATACAATTCACGATAATCCCAATCTTAGATGGAGGTTTATAATGAAGTTCTTTACGGTATTTTTTCTGGCTTTGCTTTCTCTCTCTACAGTAACTCTGGCGCAAATTGATTTGCTCGATCCGGAACTCGCTACTTTTGGTCGAATCGCCACCTTTAGCGAAACCGACGGCCGGAACTGGAGCTCGGTTGATTGCAACAACGCCGAGGTTTTTCAGATCATCTCTGACCCCATTGTTGGTTCCAATCTGGTGGGTCTGTTCACGTCAACAGCCTGCACCGATGAGGGATTTACCCTGAATGAAACTTTTATACCGTTTGATTTTTCTCTGCATGCCTTTATGAGTCTCGACGTCTATGCGCCTGCCGCCGGTCTCAAAATTGTATTCAAGATTTTCAATTCGGCCGATCCGACGCAGGCCAAAATAGTGGAGGCGTTGACCACCTCAGCCGCTGATTGGGATTCGCTCAACTTTGATTTTACCGGAACGCCTGCCGGTTTGTACGATCGCATTTCGATTCATCCGGATTTCGGCGGAACAACGGCCGGACAAGAATGGATGTTCGACAATATCCGCAAGGATCGCGGCGGTTTGCTTTACCTTCCCAATGACGGCCTGCTGGTCGATTTTGACACGGTGATGCCTTTCCTGCATTACTGGGATTGCGGCACTGTAAGCCCTGCTGAATTCTATGTCACCGAAAATCCCTCCAAGGACGATGTCAATCCAAGCGACCTGTGTGCTCTTATGCTTTCATCAGATTGTGCGTGGGAAGGGTTTGCCATTGCGGAAAAGTGGGCGCCCCTGGATTTCACGGTCTATAGTGAAGCCAGGATCAAGGTTTTGGCGCCTGAGGCAGGTCTAAATTTCATGTTCAAGGTCGAATTGTGGGAAAACAGCGGGATCATGGTTGAAACGACAGTCACTACCGAGGTCGGGAATGCTTGGGAAGAATTGAGAATTGATCTGAGCGGTATCGAACCGGAAAAGTTCACCAAGATCGCCTTTTTCCCTGATTTTCAATCGGTATTGATTGCTGACGAGTGGTTCATTGATGACATCCGCATCGTCGATCCCAGTAATGTCGCCGTCGAGAAAAAGGAAAACGTGATCAAGGTTTTCGCTCTGTCCGCAAAAAATTATCCCAATCCCTATAATCCGACAACGACGATTTCCTACAACGTTCCGCTGCAGTCAAATGTTAAGGTCTCGGTCTTTGACCTCAATGGCCGCGAACTGCAGACGCTGATCAATGCCGAGCACAGCATCGGCGAACATCAGGTTCAATTCGATGCCTCGAATCTGAGCAGCGGCGTCTATTTTTACAAGGTGGAAACATCCTATGATGTGGTCGTGAACAAGATGGTGGTGATGCAGTAGCGACGAATAACCATTCGCCATTGGGGCGAAAAATGATTTACCGTTGGGGCGAATAGTCATTCGCCCCTTCATTTTTTTAGTGATCTCGAATCGATAAATCAATATCCTTATTGCTTTTTCCAATCAATATCAATACTATTAATTGCCAATGATTTCTAAAACCTGATCAACTGTTTGTTTTGATCGCTGTCATATTTTTTATTGTTTTTCATTTTAAAATTAATCCATTTTGGGAGGTATGTTTCATGGGATCAGCATGCCTTTTGAAAACCGTCTTTTATTTGCATCGCCACAGAATT
>RPQV01000076.1 GCA_003818595.1 Calditrichota bacterium | reverse complement strand
GGGATGGAGCAACGCCTGTCTAATTGCCAAATAGGCCTCTTCTTCATCGAGAGATAAATCTTTCCGGCCGATATTTTCGTGATATTCCCAATCAATCTTCTGCAGTCTGCTGCCCACCGAGACCATTTTTGCATCAATTTTTTCCCAACCTAATGATTTGCAGGCCTGCAGTCGGCGATAACCGCTCAATAATTCATATTTCTCACTGATCACAATGGGATTGATCAGTCCAATTAATTCAATGGAATTGACCAGTTTGGTTAAATCTCCATTATCCTGACGAATTCGATCAGTAATGATAATGTCGTTGATATTGACAAACATCTGGGCCTCCTAATGTTGTTTTCGTCTCAAGTTTTCTCCCCGCGCATAGGCGAATAGGTCAATCAAATCACCTCGGGTGAGATGCTGCGTTTCAACGGCGAATGCTGAAGAGCGATACAGATCCCACGAATCGCGCAGTTCAGCGCTCAGCTTCAGCTTTTCGTTCAAGTCGCTGGCTGGTGGAATGTAGAACACCGAAGGACCTACGAGAACTTCCAATTCCAGCAAAAATTCTATACTTTTTTTTATTTCGGCGCCAATCTGTTGCGGGAAACCGATGATGATATAGGCTGTGATCATGAACCCAACTTTTTTTGCTTGTCTGACCAGTTCCGCAAAGGATTCTTTATCGCTGGGACGCCTAAGCGAGCGGCGCAGACTGCTTTCCTGGGTGACAAAGGATAAATCCAGCCTCCTGAATCCGGCTGCATACATCAGTTCCAATAGTTCTTCATCCAAAGTTGGATAGCACAATCCGTTCATCGCTGTGAGTTCACAATTCGCTAAACGAGGTTCATCAATGACTTGGCGGAGAAATTGCATAAACCATTGTCGATCATAGGATAGATTGTCATCTTCAAAATTAATAACGCGGACTTGGCGTTCAGCGTTCCAGCACATTTCCTCTATCACCGCATCGATGGATCGATATACGATTTTTCGGCCGAACATGGCATGAACGCTGCAAAATTCGCATCTAAATGGGCACCCTCTGCTCGCGATGATGGAAACATAGCGGTACTTGCCTATTCTATACAAGTCCGCCTGAAGTAGATCGTGTGCAGGCCGGAGGGATGTCCAATCCACCGCCGCAGCCGATTGATCCCATTTACTCAGGTATGCAGGAAGAGTCGTTTCTGCAGGGCCGATCAACACATCATCGATCCATGGCGCTCTTTGCTTGATTTCTGCTGCAAAAGCCGTGGCGTGATTTCCGCCAACAAAAATCGGCGCCTGATAGTTCATTTTAATTTCCCGAGCCAGGCGGGCAACGGAGCTAAAATAAGCGGTGAACTGTGAAGATATGCCGATGAGGTCGGGTCTGGCTTTGAGTATACCGGTCATGATCGAATGGTCATCTTGACCAAATCGATAAAAATGTTTGAATAAATAGGGATTGCCGGCAAAGTAGTTCTCAAGGTACTTGAAAGCCGAAGGAACTGGCAGCTGTTTTTTGCGCAGCGGCTGCAGACAGTCCAATACTTCAACTTCATGTCCCAGTTTTCGCAAAGTGGCCGATACGTATAGTAACCCCAGTGGATATAAACGTATAGGTGTTGTGTAAAAATCTTCCAAGGGCGGTTGAATGAGAAGGATTTTCATCGATGCATGTTCAATCTTGAAAATGAGTCAGCGGTGGGCGGCCGATGCTGTACACATTGAATCCGATTTTATAGAGCAATTCGCGATCAAGGATGTTGCGGCCATCAAAAATGAAGGCCGGTTTGAGCATTGATTGAAAAATCCTGCGGTAGTCCAGTGTTTTATATAAATTCCATTCCGTCAACACCGCAATAGCGTGAGCTTCTCTTGCCGCCAGGTACGGGTCTTGTTGAAAGGACACCTCACTTAAAATGTCGGCGAGATCATTTTTGGCGTTGGCAATCGCCTGGGGATCACTGATGACGACCTGGGCGCGTTCTTCAACGAGTTTGCGGGTGATATAGATCGCCGGGGCTTCCCGCGTGTCGCCGGTGTCGGCTTTGAAGGCAAAACCAAAAAGAGCAATCCGTTTGGTCGAGACGGTGTTGAACAAGGCTGCAATCATGGTGCGCACAAAGCGATGTTCTTGGTATTCATTCATCCGCACCACCTGCTCCCAGTATTCAGCGACCTCAAATAAGCCGTATGATTCCGCAATGTATACCAGATTCAAGATATCCTTTTTGAAACAACTGCCGCCGAATCCGACACTGGCATTGAGAAATTTCGAGCCGATCCGGCTGTCCTGACCAATGGCATAGGCGACTTCGCCGACGCTGGCTTCTGTTTTTTCGCACAAAGCAGAGATGCTGTTGATCGAGGATATACGCTGGGCAAGAAAAGCATTGGCCACCAACTTGGAAAGTTCTGAGCTCCAAATATTGCTGGTGATGATGCGTTCCCGTGGCACCCAATTGGCATAAATATCGACGATTTCCTGACGCGCCTTGAGTCCGTGTTCCGTTTCGCGAGATCCAATGAGGACGCGATCAGGAGAAAGCAGGTCATTGACTGCGGTGCCTTCTGCGAGGAATTCGGGATTGGAAATGATGTCAAAGTGGATTCCTTTTTCGTTGGAATGAAGAATCCTCTCCAGCGCGGCAGCGGTGCGCACGGGCAAGGTGCTTTTTTCAACGATGATTTTATCAGAATCAGAGGCTTTGAGAATATCGCGGGCTGTTTTCTCCCAGTACTGCAGGTCGGCTGTTTTACCCGCACCCTCTCCAAAGGTTTTTGTCGGGGTGTTCACGGAGACAAAGATGATATCCGCTTCTTGAATATGTCGATTAATTTCCGTGGAAAAGAATAAATTACGTCCGCGAGCCTGTTTGACGATTTCCAGGAGGCCGGGTTCATATATGGGCAAATGGTCGGTTTGCCAGGCTGCAATACGATCGGGATTGATGTCGACGACGGTGATTTTGTACTGTGGGCATTTGGCTGCGATCATCGCCATGGTTGGCCCGCCAACGTAGCCGGCGCCGATGCAGAGTATATTTTTCTGAAAAGTACTAGGTGACATAATATTTCTCCATATTAGAATTGAATATACAAAGAGCTATATCAAAAACGCAACGATTTGCATAAAAAATTGTCGTATCTTCAAATGAGAAAATGGATGAGGTTGATGCGAATAAAAACAGAGTGATGGGAAAATGCCTTCCCCCTTATTTGTATTATGGTCGGCCTGCGGGAAGATGTGCAATCAAGAGCATGTGCCGAGACTTCTTTGCCAACCCGCTTTCAATGCAGTTGCCTGTGAAACGAATGAGGCTGCACCGGTGTCCGATTCTCACTCTATGCCGCGAATTTTTTCCATAAATTGTGCTCGCAGATAATTCTGGGGTGATTGGGTGTTGGCAAAGGCAAGTTTTCCTTTAAAATCAGAAATTCGTTCAAATTTATGCGCAGCCATCCAGGCTTTAAGTTCGGCAATTATTTCAACGAGGCGATCGATGCCTTTTTGATAAAAGAGTGAAGCAATTTGCACTGTGGATGCGCCGGCGAGCAAAAGTTTGATGATATCATTGGCGCTTTTTATGCCGGTTGTCGCCGAGATGTCGCAACCCACTTGACCGGCCATTAAGGCCGTCCACCGCAGTGGTTTATAAATATCATAGGATGTGCTGAATGAGAATGTGGTTGTCAGATTGAGTTTTTCGATATCTATATCCGCCTCGGTGAAGCGATTGAACAGCACAACGGCGTCCATGCCTTTTTTCGCCAGCTGGGCGACAAATTGCGGCAGGGCGGTAAAATACATGCCGATCTTGAGCGCAACCGGTATGGTCACCTGTTTTTTAACCGCTTCGAGGATATCAAAATACATCTTTTCAATGGCTGTGCTGTCTTCACGAGTATCGGTAGCGATTTTAAAAATGTTTAATTCCAGCCCATCAGCACCTGCATCCTGAAATTGTTTCGCATAGGTCGTCCACCATTTTGAGGAGACACAATTGATGCTGGCAAATACCGGAATTGTGACTTTTTTCTTGACTTCACTGATGAGATCAAGGTACTCCCGCGGTCCGTATTGCATTTCGAGTTGCGAACGAAAATAGTCGTACGCTTCTGCATGGATTGTTGCGCTGCCGGCAATTTGGAAATCAGCCTGGGCCAGTACTTCTTCAAACACACTCTTGATGACTATTGCGCCGGCGCCTGCATGTTCGCACTCTTCTATTTTGCTGGCGGATTTGGTTAGACCACTGCTTGCGGCAATAATCGGATTCCTCAAAGTGAGTCCCATATATTTTGTTGAAATATCCGGCATGTTTTTCTCCTTCATGTTATCCCCCTTCTTAATATGAACGAAAATATGTCGATTTTTTGTGAAAAAAGCAAGCGTGAAAACCTCGCGGTTCAGAGTCTGTTGTTGAATTTCTTTCCGAAACCCGTTTTGCAGAAAATATCCTTGTTTTTTTAACGACCAGATAGTATTTTGTCAGGATGTAAATTTTATCATATTTTACCAAGGTTACGTGAAATTAACTGAATTAAATCTCGTCGGTTTCAAATCTTTCGCCAAAAAGACCAATATTCTGTTCAATGACGGCATGACGGCCATTGTTGGACCAAATGGCTGCGGAAAAAGTAATATTGTTGATGCCATCCGTTGGGTTATGGGGGAACAACGAACCTCAGCGTTGCGCAGTGAAAAAATGGACAATGTCATTTTTAACGGATCCGGCGGCGCCAAAGCGGTTGGTATGGCGGAGGTTTCGCTGCGCATTGAAAACACCCGCAATCTCCTGCCGGTTGATTATGCCGAGGTTCTTGTCACTCGAAGGCTGTTCCGATCAGGTGAAAGTCACTATCTCATTAACGGCAATCAGGTGCGGCTCAAAGATATCATGGATTTATTCATGGATACCGGCCTCACCGGCCAGTCTTATTCGGTGATCGAATTGCCGCAGGTGGAAAAACTGCTGAACGGTCTGCCGGAAGAGCGACGCCGAATTTTCGAAGAGGCGGCGGGAATCACCAAATTCAAACAACGGCGCAAACTCACATTCCGTAAATTGGAAGCGACGGAGAAAGACCTTGTTCGGGTTGAAGATATCATGTCCGAAGTCGACAAGACCGTGCGCGGATTGAAACGTCAGGTGTCAAAAGCAGAGCGATATCAGGAACTGGCGGCAGAGCTCAAGCGAATTGAAATTCGGCTGGCAGCGTTTGATTATTCCCACATGGCGGATGAACTCGAACCCTTGGAGACGACGCTTCATTTATCCCAAAATGATCGCGAAGCTTCTGCAGCCGACCTTGCCGGTTACGATGCGGCCTATGAAGCCCTGCGATCTCAACTCCTCGATTTGGAAAAACAGCTCACTGATGTTCAGACACGTTATAATCAGTCTTCCCGTGAAGTGCAGAAATTTGAAGAAAGACTCCTGGTTAACAGCGAACGCATCCGCAGCCTGAAAGAATCGCAGGAACGCTATCAAAAAGAACGCATCCTGTTAATTGATCGGCAAAAGGAGCTTGAACAGTCTGCAGATGAATTGAATTATGAGAGCCGCGAGGCAAAACAAAATTTAGAGACGGCGCGAGCGGAATATACAGCTCTGAATGCAGAGTATCAGTCGATACGTTCCCAGGTTGAAGCCAAACGCATGGAGATCAAAAAGGCTGAAGCTGAAGTTTTATTGTTGACGGAAGAATTTTCTAAAAAGCAAAATGAAGGCGAACGACTCAAGGCAACGGAAGAAGGTCTCAGCCAGCGAGTTTTTCAGCTCGAAGAGGATATCAAACGATTCAAGCAGCGCTCGTCTGAATTGGCGGATGAACTCCTGCGTATGCGCGGGCAGGAAAGCGATCATTTGGCCAAGCTGGAGATCGAACAGCAAAAACTCGGACAAGCGATAAATTTGGCGGAAGAGAGTCGCTCAGTTTTGGATCGTCTTAACAAGTTGGAAATGCAGGATAGAAACCGCATCGAACTGCTCGAGAATAATGCGGAAATGGTGCGCAAGGTAATGGAAAGTTATCAGGATTTTCCTGCCGGTGTTCGATTTTTAGCGACATTCAAATCCGAGCATTTTGTCTCTGAAGGTGCGGTCGCCAATGTGGTCAATGTTCAACAGGAGCATCGGACGGCCATTTCTTCAGCGCTTGGGGAAGCGGCAACATATCTCATCGTCAAAGATGCATCGGCTGCTTACTCCGGCATAGGCCTGCTGCAGCAGGATCGAAAAGGTATTGTCTCATTCATTCCGTTGGAACAGCTGCGTCCTCCTGTGTTTGCGCATCCGGCGGTGGATGATTTAGGCGTCATCGGATGGGCGAATCAAATTGTCCGTTGTCAGGAACGATATAAAGAGGTCATCGATGGTCTGCTCGGCGACTATCTGGTGGTTCAGGATATGGAAACCGCCAACCGCTTGTTTGATTCCCTGAAACAACATCGAATCAATATGGTGACTTTGGCGGGAGAGGTTCTGGGATATTGGGGTATCATTCGCGGCGGCATTTATAATAAACGCCAATCTGATATCGTAGGGCGGCAGGAAGAATTGGAGCGATTCCAAGTAGAAATTGAGACGCTGGTGCAGGGATCTGAACGCAGACAGATTCAAATTACCGGCAAAAGTGCGGAAGAGAAACAGTATCGTGAGCAGGTGGTCGAATACACGACCACGGTGAAATCCATCGAGCAGGCTTTAGGCGATGTGCGGCTGGAACTCGGGCAGCGTGAATTTGAAGAGGTGCAGCTTCGCGATTCATTAAATCAGGCTGTGGATGAAAAAAATAATTTGCTCAGCCGCGTCGTTGAACTTGGCCAAAATCTCCAATTGCAGAATACGGATTCAGCGACTCTCCAGCAGAGACGAGCACAGCTGACGCAGAACTCACAACTCTTGGAAAATGAATTGCGCACTCTGGAGGGTGAACAAACGCTGGTCGGCGATCGCGTTCAAAAGCTGCAGGTGAATGTCGCCAAGTTCCAGAGTGAGTTTGAGGCATTACAGCGACAGAGTGATTCACTTCGTCAGCAAATCACCGAAACCAAGCGCATGATTGATCTTCGAGATCAGGAAAATGTTCGGGCTGCGCAGGAAATTGATGAATTGACTGAAGTGAACGAGGAATATAGAGAGCGGAGTACTGAGCTTCATCTCCAGCTCGATTCACTGCAGAAAAGTATCGATCAGCTGCGGGAAGCTCAATACGAAACGAATGTTCAGGCTGATGAAAAAGAAAAAATAATCCGCGCCATGCGCAACAAAAATCAGACGTTGTCGGATTCGGTTCATCAAATTGAGCTGCGCGTTTCCGAACTGAAAATGCGGATGCAGACACTGGCCGCGCGTATTGTTGAAGAATATGAATACCAACTCAAACGAGCCCCTGAAGAAGAGGGATTGGATGTTGAATCCTCGCGAACGTTGGTTAGTGATTTAAAAGAGCGTCTGAAGAGCATTGGCCCGGTCAATTTGTTGGCGCTTAAAGAATATGAACAGGAAAAAGAGCGTCTCGATTTTCTGGAGAGTCAAAGGGCGGATTTGATCAAGGCGCGGAATAATCTGACAGAGACCATTGACATCATCAACAAAACCGCTCGGGAAAAGTTTTTGGAAACCTTTGAAAGAGTACAAAAAAATTTCACCACTGTTTTTCGAACCTTTTTTGAGGGTGGTCGCGCAAGTCTTGTGCTGCGTGAGGGGAATGATCCGCTGGAGGCTGATATTGATATTTACGCCGCTCCCGGCGGCAAAAAGCCTGCTTCATTGCAGCTGCTCTCCGGCGGTGAAAAATCGCTGACGGCCGTCTCGTTATTATTTGCCATCTATTTGGTAAAACCAAGTCCATTCTGTATTTTCGATGAAGTTGATGCTCCGCTTGATGATAAAAATGTGCAGCGATTTGCTTCCGCATTGCGGGAGTTCGCTAAAAATACCCAATTCATTGTGGTGACGCATAACAAGCTGACCATGCACGCCGCCGACCAATTGTATGGCGTCACCATGGAAGAGGAGGGGATTTCGAAAGTAGTATCGGTTAAATTTGAAGCCGCCGAGGCATATGCCGTTTGAGCATCATAGATTAGGAGGTCTCATGATCACCTTGAATAAGCTTAACCTTTGTACGATGATTATCTTGCTCCTTGTTGTGTTTACTTTTGCCCAAGAAGAGACGAACGTATCTTTAAATGAGCAACAGCCGCGATTCTTTTTCACCGCAGATTGGAATTGCTTTCGTGCGGCGGATACATTGGTGTTTTTGGAATATACGGCTTCAATCGGGCGTAATGTATTGACCTTCAAGGCTGATGCTGAGCAGACGGGAAAGTTTAGTGCAGAATTGTTGGTTGAAGCAATGCTGCTCCAGGGTGATTCTGTTTTGCAAAGTAATTCTTGGCGGACGCGGGATGTGGTCGATCAATTGGATGAGCACGCAAAAAGTTTGAGTATCCCGATCATCGGTTCTTTTGTCATCTCTCCCGGAGATTATTTTCTCGATTTGCGCATCACCGATCTCTTTGGCGAAAGTCGCAAGCAGCAATTCAAATTCCCGGTTACAGCGACAGCCTTTAATCCGGATTTGTCTCTCAGTGACGTCCAACTGGCCATTTCGATCGAGAGGGATAATTCGAAAAATCTATTTGTTAAAAATGGCTACAAGATCATGCCGAATTCGAGTTGCCTCTATGGGCTGAGTCTGCCGATTCTGTTCTGCTATGCTGAGGTCTATAACTTGGCACCCTCGAACAGCGAAGAAGGAAAGAAATATTCTGTCTCTTACCGCGTGCTCGATGCGGACGGGAAAGAAGCCAAAGTTTTTCCAGGACACACCCGCCAAAAGCCGGGAAGTTCATCGGTGATCGTGAATAATTTGAATGTGGTCACCCTTGTTTCCGGCACCTATTCTCTTGAAATAGAAGTTCGTGACCATGAAACGCAAAAAACCAGCACAGCCTCGCACAAATTCTTTGTTTATCGAGAAGGTGATTTTGCTCAGGATGGTGCGGCTTTCGCTCAGGCTGATCAACCTGTCGGCCAAGGAAGCCCGGGGCTGGATGCCAGTCGTTATGATTCAATGAAAGAAGATGAGCTCGACGTCGAGTTTGATATGGCTCGCTATATTGCCGACCAGGAAGAGGCGAAAACGTGGAAAAAGCTGAATCATGCCGGCAAAAAGGAGTACATCAAAGAATTTTGGGCGCGTCGCGATAAATCACTAGGAACACCGGCGAACGAGTTTAAAGATGAATATTTGGGACGCGCACAGATGGCCAATGCCGCCTATCGGGGACATTTTCGCGATGGCTATAAAACTGACCGAGGTCGAATTTTGCTGGTGTATGGTAAACCCGATGAGATTGAGCGCTTTGCCGCCAGCAGCGACGCTAAAGAATATCAGGTTTGGCACTATTATTCGATTCAGGGAGGAATCGATTTTGTCTTTGCCGACAAGAGGAACATGAGCGATCTTGAACTGGTGCACAGTACAGCGAGAGGAGAATTGTACGATCCTGATTGGGTGCGCTGGATTCAGCCTGATTATTGATATGAAAGCCTAGTCAACTTGCTTCTGCAGCAGCCTTTTCGTCTTCTCATGTCGATAGCGGAAGAGCGCGTCAAGCTGAGGCTTGACGATCCACTGCTCTATCGGCCACGTCAGCGGATAATGCGGCAGATGTAAATTGATTTCATCTCGTAAAAGCGTTCCTTCCTCCTGCGGTTTGAACTCGTGTCGATGTTGATAAAACGCAAAAGGCCCTTTTTCCTGCACATCAGTAAAAGATCGATTGGGGATGTGTTCGATAATGTGCACATACCAATGATAAGAATGCATGAATTTCCGGATTTCAAGTTCAATGCGCGTGCCCGCACGCATGTTGCCTTGAATTTCAAGGATATTCATCTGATATGACGGCGGTGTGATCCGCTGCAGATTGTTAAGATCATTATAAAAAGCAAAAACATCAGTTACCGGCGCTTTGATGAACGATTCGTAACTGAGAATCATTGCACCTCCCAATCGAAAAAAAAATATTGCTATTTCTTTGCTGAATAATGTATATTGCAAATAAATGTAGTCTTTTTTGGTTTGTGAATCAACAGATTTTCGGTAACCGATTGAACCAGACTGCAGACAGATAGAACAGCCATGAATGCTGAATAATCTGGGGAGATGACTATGCAGAGCGTATTGGGAATCATCCTTGGCGGTGGACAGGGAACGCGGCTTTATCCTCTAACGAAGATGC
>RPQV01000075.1 GCA_003818595.1 Calditrichota bacterium | reverse complement strand
TAATGGCATCTTAATATATGGCATCAAGGCATAAGGTCGCCGGTCTGGGTGAAGCGCTGTGGGATATCTATCAAGATCAAAAATATCCAGGAGGAGGACCGCTCAATTTTTCAGTTCATGCGGCGCTGATGGGGCATGAAAGTTATCTCTTCAGTCGAATCGGTGATGACTCGCTGGGCCAAGAGATCATCGAACAACTCAATCGCCGTCAGGTCAATACGACCTTTGTACAGACGGACATTTTCCGTCAGACAGCGACCGTGAAAATTGAATTATCTAAAGACGGTACCCCGAATTATATATGTTCCGAAATGTCCGCCTTTGATGATATCCGCATCGATTCCGCTTGGGAGGAATTTGCTCCTCAACTCGAAGGTATTTACTTTGGCTTGTTGGGACAGCGAACGGAAGTCTCCCGTTCAGCTGTCCAGGAATTTCTGAAATCGTCGAAAAATGCAATCAAGGTTTTTAATGTGAATCTGCGAAAATGGGATAATTATCATCAGCAAACGATCGAAGCCTCGCTTCAATTATCCGATATCGCGATCATGAACCGCATAGAATGCCAAGTTTTTAAGCAGGGCTTGAATCGCAATGAAAGTGACCGCGATTTTCTTCGCTATCTTTTAGATACTTATCAGCTCAAACTGATCGCCTTGACACTTGGTGATCAGGGATGCTGGCTCTTCTCGGGTGATCGCGAGGAATTGGACCCAGGTTATTTTATCACACCTATTGATACTTCCGGAGCCGGTGATGCGTTCGCTGCGGGTCTGCTGGTCAAGTATTTGGAGGGGGCTTCATTGACGGACATCGCCGATTTTGCCAATCGCGTCGCAGCTTTTGTCGCCCAACGTCATGGCGCTGTTCCATTTTGGTCGGCAGCAGACCTCGATAATTTAGCCATAACAGCGCTATGACGATTTATCACCTTGATTATTGATTCCCTCGTTCGTCGCCTATCAATGTCTCCGTTGTGCTGAGTTTTGATTTTCCGTGCCATTCAACAATCCTCCATTGTGCGGGACATTTATAATTGCACCGGCCTGGCTGTGATTGGAATATGTTCCGGTGGGTTGATGTTGGTTTAATGAAAATGGAGTTCGAGTATGAAATGGTCTTTAAAAATTGCGCAATTTAAAGGTATTCCGGTTTATATCCACGCGACATTTTTGTTGCTAATCTTCTGGATCGCTGCCTCGCACTGGATTGAGAGCAAGAGCATTTCGGTGATGTTGCAGGGTGTCTTTTTTGTGCTCTTGATTTTTTTATGCGTTGTCCTGCACGAATTTGGACACGCCCTGACTGCAGCCCGATACAACATCCGAACGCGCGATATTGTGCTGTTGCCGATTGGCGGTGTCGCCTCCCTCGAAAAGATGCCTGATAAACCAAAGGAAGAGCTATGGGTTGCGATAGCCGGTCCCCTGGTTAATATCGTCATTGCAATCGTTCTTTTCGTCATTTTGATGCTTTTCCAACAGTGGCAGCCTTTGAGCAGTTTGTCGACCACCAGTGGTTCGATTCTCGAACGCCTGCTGCTCATCAACGTGTTTTTAGCCGTCTTTAATTTATTGCCGGCATTCCCTATGGATGGCGGCAGAATATTGCGAGCGCTTTTGGCAATGCGGTTGGATCATGTTAAAGCCACCCAAATTGCCGCGTCGATCGGTCAGGGAATGGCGCTATTATTTGGGCTTTTGGGAATTTTCGGAAATCCAATGCTGCTCTTCATCGCTTTTTTTGTGTGGATCGGCGCCGCGCAGGAAGCGCAAATGGCTAAAGTGAAATTTGTCTTCGATGGCATCCCGGTCCGCAGCGCCATGATGACCAGCTATCAAAGTCTCCGTCCGAATGATCAATTGGAGCGAGCGGTTCAGTTGATTCTTGCGGGTTCGCAACAGGATTTCCCGGTCATCGAGGATGGCAACGTTGTGGGTATTCTGGAAAGGAAGAAACTGATGGACGGATTGGCGCGTTTCGGCAATGATGCTCAAGTGAATGTCGTGATGGACACCTATTTTCTGACTGCGGAAATTACCGAGACACTCCAAAACGTCATGGCTCGGCTGCAGTCTTGTCGCTGCAAAATCATGCCGGTATTGCGGAATGGAAAACTCGTCGGTTTGCTCACTATGGAAAATATTGTTGAATTTCTCATGATCCATGCCGCTTTAAAAAAAACAAGGAGTTGAGCTGCATCTGGAATTTTCTACGCGTCCAGCTTGCTTATTAGCTATTAATTAGACAAGAATATGACAATACAATAAACAATATTAAAAAAACAGTGCCGATGATCAAGATTGATGGTCAGACTCTGAAAATCCAGCAGAGGAATTAAATGAACAAAAATACTTGTAAAATATTCAACATCCTTATTCTGCATATTCTGTCGTTCTCTCAGATACTTTTCGCTGCGTCAGGAAGAATTACCGGAACAGTTGTCGACCAGCAGTCTCTCGAGTCTTTGATCGGCGCCAATATTTTGGTCGTCGGTACTGAACAGGGCGCAGCATCGGATGATGAAGGCCATTTTATTATCGAAAATCTCACGCCGGGAAGCTACAACATTGAAATCCGTTATCTCGGTTATGCGACCGTCAAAAAGAACAATGTCATCATCAATCCCAACCGAGCGACCGTTGTCAGCGTGTCAATGAAGCGCGCGGTGCTGGAAGGAGAGGCGATTGAAGTCCAAGCCGGCTATTTTGAAAAAGCCAAGGAAGCTGTCGTCAGTACCCGTTCGATGAATTTTGAGGAGATCCGTAGAAGTCCGGGCGATTTGGTCGATATCCAAAGAGCGATGCAGGCGCTTCCTTCGGTAGTCTCGGGGAGTGATCAGTTGAATGAAATCATCACCCGCGGCGGTTACCCTGGTGAAAATTTATTCATCATGGATAATATCGAGATTCCCAATCCCAATCATTTTGCGATTCAGGGCGCAGGGGGAGGTCCGATCAATTTGCTGAACAGCTATATGGTGCGCAATGTTGATTTTTATGCAGGTGCATTTTCGGCACGTTTCGGCGATCGCGCTTCTTCAGTCATGGACATTTCTTTGCGAACCGGCTCTGATGAAGGCTTTCGCTGGGAAGGGAGCCTGGGAATGGCAGGCATTGGAGCTCTGGCCGAGGGACCAGTTTCTAAAGCCGGAAGCTTCATGTTGTCCGCACGAAAAAGCTATCTTGACCTCATCATCTCATCGACCGGCTTGACCGCTGTACCACGATATCAGAACATGCAGGGCAAGCTGTATTATCAATTAAATGATGCGAATTCGTTGGCTCTCAATCTGGTTGCCGGACAAGACAAGATTAATATTGAAGGCGGTGATAAAGCCGGCTACGGCAGAGGCGCTGAGAATGTCGATACCCATAACGAACAATATATTGGCGGCGCTACCTTGCGTACTTTTTGGTCAAAAAAGCTTTATTCAAACACCACGCTCTCGGCTGTTCAAAATGCCTATTTCGTTGATGTCTATCGCTTACCCGGCAGAAAGGTGTATTTTGACAATCACTCCAGCGAAAATGAGTACACCTTAAAATCGGATGTCGTGTTCCAGGCTTCCAGGGGATTAGAAATGGATTTCGGTGCGGCCTTGAAACGCGTGCACAGCAAATTTGATGTCTGGAGTGATGCGGATACCGTGTTCGTATACGCTGAGGATGGCGCCATACCCGACTCGATCATCGATATCTTCCGGGTTGTGCCCGAATATGAGGTTTATAACACTATTCGCTCCAACAAAGCGTCCGTCTACGCCCAAGCTTCATGGCAATTGTCTGGTCGAATTCGCGCGACTGCCGGATTGCGAGGTGATTATTTTGAGTATACGAAATTTCATTCTTGGAGTCCGCGATGGGGTTTTTCCTGGGCTGCGACCGAGCGGACAGATCTGAATTTCGCATTCGGACGACATTTTCAATCACCCTATCCCATTGAATTGATTTCGCATCCGGACAACAATCGGCTGCAGCACAAATACGCCGATCATTTTGTTTTTGGCATCGAGCATCTCTTCCGTGATGATGTGAAATTAACGGTTGAAGTTTATCAGAAAACCTACCGGAATGTTCCGGTTAGACTCAAGGCGACGACCCCTGATCCATTTGATGATGATCGTGGGCGATATAACAATGCCGGCAAGGGGGAATCACGCGGTATTGAGACATTTTTTCAAAAAAAACTGACCAACCGTTTTTCAACGATCGTCAGCTACGCCTATTCGCAGGCCGAAACCAATGATCCCCGTTGGCAGATCTACTACCCGTCGGATTTTGATTATCGACACGTTTTCACGTTCATCGGCGGATATAAATATCGCGCTTACGAAGCGTCATGGTATCAAAAGATGAAGCAGCAATTATGGTACAGAATTTTATCCTGGCTCCCCGTCATGCCGGCTGACGAATTCGAGGTGTCACTCAAGTGGCGTTATCTGGGCGGACGGCCTTATACTGAACCTGTTTATCATCCTGAATTGCAGCGATGGATAGTTCAAGAGACCGCGCGATTGAATTCGCTCCGTTATCCCCCTTATCATCGTCTGGATATCCGCCTCGACCGACGATTTCTATTCAACTCGTGGTCTATGGTTGTTTTTTTTGATGTGGTGAATATCTACAACCGTGACAATATCTGGAACTACCAATATAACAATGATGGATCGATCACCAAAGTTTATCAGTATCAAACCCTGCCGGTCGGAGGCGTGACCTTGGAATTCTGAAATTGCCTCGACCGCGGATCAAAATGCTGTATTCAAGCCCAAAACGAATCGATTGGCATTACGCCCTAAATCTCGTGTCAATTCACCGACGATTCGAAAATTGCGGGATAACAGAAAAGTGGCACTCAGAGTGGCCGTCTCGTATGCCAACGGATCAACATCCAGGTCCTGAAGATTCAGATCATCCAGATCCGATGTGATGTTGTTATACAGAGCCGTTAGATACCACCGTGAGCGGTCCATTCGAGGAGAATAGACCAGTTCCGCAACGATGCCTGATGTTTGGATGTCGTTGGCCAGATTGTAATAAACGGGATTGCTGTCTTGACGTATAAGATATTGACCGGTAAAACCAAAGGATCCGGCATCAATCGTCACATCCGGCCCATAATAGGTGATTTCATTAAAAGCTTTTCCGCCGGAAAAATACTCCGCCTCTTTACCATAGTAATAAAATCCGCCGATGGTCGCGGCGTCAGTGACGCTTTGCAAAATCCGTATACCATAATTTTTATATTGATCTCTATCCATTTTGCTGTTTTGGGCTTCGGGTTTTCCGTTGCCGTTCACAATCATGCCCACGATATTGGTTCCGGTTTTGGCAATGTCATAAGAAAGCATAATGCCCCGGTCATAGGTTAAATTGTTGTATGACCTACCGGGTCTGATTTTATAGATCCAATAGTCCTCAAAAGTGAGACGTAATTCCCGTTTCATTAACGGATCGCAGGTCTGAAATTGGCCAATCATGACATCGAGGTGAGTGCCGAAAATGTTATTGAGGTGAATGTAAGCGTCTTCAATGCCCGCAACTTCGCCCGTTTCTGACATGAAAAAATAAAAATAATAGCCGATGTTTTTATATAAAGCGCCGCCTGATAAAAATTTCAGACCATAAGGTGTTTGCAGATCCGATTTCACCGCATCATCCGACTCATAAACTGCAAACGCATCAAAACGGACAGCCATTGGGAAATCTTTATTCAACCATAGCAGGTCATCTCCCGCGGTCACATAATCCCGTTCTTTTTCATTTTCCTGAAGGATAAAGCCTGAACCGGCGTAATCATTGCCATAAGCTTTTAATTTGGGAAAGGGAGCGTGGCAGGTCGAACAGGATAATTTGTAGCGCCTGGCGAAGGCTGGGATTGCTGATGCGCTATCCATAATGAGCAGCGAAAGAAGAAAGCCCGCGGCAAATGCCAGTAAAATCTTTTTCATGGTGAGCTCCTTTTGAATGTGGGCAGTTCATGAGTCGATACATTGATGGAGATCGACCAGTTCATTTCGACTCTAAATTTGATCTATTCGTACACCTCTATCCAGGTATCGGCCTTGTTGATGATCATGATCTCACTTTCATCCTCCGGCACGTGCAGAAAATCAGCAACAGGCTTGACTAATTTTTGATAATTGAGTTGTGCTTTGATGATCACCTTTCCTACCGCAACATCGTCCGGAAGTGTCCAAGTGTAACTTTCGATTTTTGTTTCTCTCGGCCCGATGCGGTAATCAACACCCAACTTGGCGGTATTCCATTGCATAATCGTCATGATACCTTGGTCATCAAAATATGGCATTCTAAAGATACGATCGCCTACGGGGATCCCGTCTCTTGGTACTCCCTGAAAATTGTCGATGCCTTTCGGCAATCCCATGTCCACATAGGCCAGAGCTGTCGATCCAATAGTATACTCTTCCCCCTCGAATCCTTTTTGATCCACAGGCAAATGATAAGTTTTCCCCTCTTCATCGATGGCAGTCACATCAAGCCACAAAATCCGATCTTCGACGGAACCAGTGGGTATTTTATGCCCGGCTTTGCCATTGAAAAGCTGAACTTTGATAACGGCTGTTCCGTCGATCTCGACCTCTCTCTCTTCGGGGTGCATTCTGATCTCAATGGCGCCGGCTACTTTGCCGGGATCATGAGCACCGTGAAAAAGGTGTTGGGCTACCATGTCCTCCTGCGCCATCTTGGCGTTCTGTCCCCATGCTTTCGGCATGTGGCATTGATGACAGGGGACGTTTTGTTTGGAATAAGGACCTTCCAGCCATTCTATTTGTGTTGATTTGACCCAAATACCAAAAGGGTTCTTTTCATTATGGCAACTTCCGCAGAATTCTGCCTGCGCATAGATGTCTAGATTTTTTGTGACATGATGAGGCGAAACCAATCCCGGCTTGGAGCCATATTTTGTTCGTCCTGGACTGGGCACATAACTAAAATTAAAGGGTGTTTGATCCACAGTCTGAATTGCGCTGATGGTATGGCAAAGGTCGCAGCTCACACTTTCGTTGGCTCGTGAGCCGGCGGCGGGAGGCGGCGGCGTAAGATCACCTGCAAGAAAGGCCAGCGGCGCATGACAACCGTTACAACCGTCCACTGGTTCTTTCAAGGACGGTACCTTTTGCGCATGAGCGACCGCCAGATCAAAGTATTCAATTTCATCCCAATGATGAGTGTATGCCTGCGACATCATCGACTGCGTCCATTGCATATAGATGTCCGTATGGCAGCTTTGACAGACCTGTGGTTTTTCGAATGAATCATAGGGATATTTCCCCCGATCCTCGACTCCGGATTGAATGCTTGTCGTCATCAGAATGGTAAGCATGAGGAGAAGCGGCGAAATGGTTGTGGATTTCATGATGACACCTCATGGTAAAAAGAACGATTTCATGGCTTAATATAATTAATTATTCTATTCGTGCAAGCAAATTTTTAATTTTTTACCGGATCGGTTCATTCAATTTCGGTGATATCCGGATCGCAGAAATCATTGGTAATCTTTCTCATGACTTTATATATTCAATATGGCAATTTGGAGGATTAATGATGAGGAATCAACAAGTCCTGTTGACGGATGGTTCGCGCGTGCTCATAGAATCGCTGGCTATGGCCGGCGGCGATGTTTTTATTGGTTATCCAATTACACCGGCCAATCTACTTTATGGGTACGGGCAGCAAAGATTTCCCGAGTTTTTTCCGGCGCCGGATGAAATTTCTGCGCTGCAGTGGTGCTGCGGTTATTCGGCTGTTGGGAAATTGCCGGTGACAGCCACTTCTTTTCCAGGATTTGCGCTCATGCTGGAATCTCTGAATATGGCATTCATGATGGAACTTTCGATGATCATTATTCTGGTGCAGCGGCTGGGCCCCAGCACCGGTTCGGCAACAGTCGGCTCTCAAGGAGATCTCCTGTTGCTGCAGGGTGCGATTTCCGGCGGTTATCCATTGCCGGTCTTTTGCCCGGCCGATTTTCAGGATTGTTGGGAGCTTGGGCGGCTGGCGGTAGAAGCCGCAATTCGTTTGCGCACCCCTGTTGTCTTGCTGACTTCAAAAGAAATGATGATGACTGAGCGCAGCCTCAGCAGGTCGACTTTGCCGATATTTGAAACGACTGAGCATTCTCCGCAAATTCATGCGTCACTAAACTCTTATCCCTTCACTCCCGATCTGACGCCGCCTTTCGCACCAGTGGGCAATCCGCATTATCCGGTAAGATTGAATGCATCCACGCACGATTCCAGCGGACTCATCCGGAATTCGACGCCCGAAGCCATGAAAAACACCGAGAGATTGCGGGATAAAATTGTGATGCGTATGAACGAATACGCGTGTTTTGATCATGATGTTGATGAACGATCTCGGACATTGTTAGTGACCTTTGGTATTTCCCATGGCGCTGTCCGAAAAGCTGTCGAGGATTTACGCGATCGAAAGATTTATGTGGATCGACTCACCATGAAAACCATGCTGCCGATTCCATGGTCTGTACTCGAGATGATGGATCGGTATAGTCATGTTTTCGTGATCGAAGAAAACATTACCGGCACATTGAAACAGATCATATTCGGAAGTCGTAAGCTGCCTCATGTGCACAGTATCGGCAGAATCGGCAGAATGATTGCGCCGGATGAAATTTGCGCAAAGGTGGTGTCATGTCTCAATCCCTGCTAGCAACAGCATCGTTTCCTTACTGTCCCGGCTGCGGCCACACCGTCATCGCCAAGGCACTTGCTTGGGCTGTTGAATCTATCGGATATCATCCGCTCGATGTCATCGTGGTCAGCGATATTGGTTGCTGTGGTCTCATCGACGGCCTTTTGAATTGTCATACTATTCATGGCCTGCATGGTCGATCCGTCTCACTAGCTCAGGGGGTGGTGATGGGTATGCAAACCAGCGATAAAAAGGTGATCGTTGTGCTGGGCGATGGAGGTGCAACCATAGGTCTGCAGCACCTGATCATGGCCGCCCGCTACAATGTCGAGATGACTGTTATTTTGCACAATAATCTGGTCTACGGTATGACCGGTGGCCAAAAAAGCGGCTTATCACCCTGCTGTTCAACGGATATCGATGACGACTATAGCGATGCCGTTCCACCGATGGATGTCTGCGGATTGGTCGAGCTTGCCGGTGCCGCCTACATTCGTCGTATGTACATCGACGATGACATTGAATCAGGTCTGGCCGAGGCGATTGCGGTCAATGGATTTGCTTTGGTGGAGATTATCGAAAATTGTCCTTCGCATGGGATTCGCAAAGTTCGTGAACTGCACGGTCTCGAACACAAACCAATACGAGTATTGAAAGCTGATCGACCTGCTTTTCGTAGTAAGCGTCGGCAAACTTGCTCTTTATTGGATTCGCTGGAAGAAATGGAAAAAACTGAAGAGAGTGAACTGACTGGTACGGTCGAGGTGGTGATCGCCGGCTCTGCGGGGGAAGGTGTTCAGACAGCCGCTCAGTTGGTGGGGTCAGCGGCGTTGCGATGCGGATTGCATGTGGCCAAAAAGGGGGAATACCCCGTGACTGTTGCCGCCGGTTTTTCGATTGCCTATTTGACGCTTTCAACTACCCCAATCCACTTTCAGAATATTTTTAATCCGGATGTAGCATTGATCACTTCTCAGGATGGCATGGACAAGGTCATCGGACTGATTTCGGAAAAGACGTTGGTCATCAGAGAAGAATCATTGACATTCTCCAGGACGGGGAATGAAATCCGTCTTCCATTGCGACGTTTGGCGGGCGCAAAGGGATCGGCTTTTGCTTCGCTGCTATTTTGGTGTCTAAAGTATCAAATTATACCATTGCGTGCGATTCAGACTGTGATTGAAGGACATCACCATGCAGAAAAGCTGAAACTCACTTTAAAAATGGTCGGTGAACTGTTGAGTGAGCAGGCTTTTTAAGGAGTTTTTTTCGCCTCATCAGTGGGAGATATTGTTTTTGGTTTTGCTGTTGCCGCAGTTGTTTTGCTCGGCTTGGAATGCAGCATTCTCCTCAACGCGGCGAATATGAGGATGACGCCGATAATCAAAGTCCAAAGACCGGTTCGTCGCATATTTTTTGCTGCTGCCTCGCGCTGTTGAAGTTCAATTTCTTTCTCTTCCAACGCCTGCTGCAGAGAATCCAACTCCGACTCCTTTTCCATGAGCATCCGCTCTTTAGCCAGCAGAGAACGCTGCAGTGCCTCGGTCTCCTCCTGCAATGCTTCTAATTCACGGGT
>RPQV01000074.1 GCA_003818595.1 Calditrichota bacterium | reverse complement strand
GGCGCGGTTTTTTAATCAGGAATTCGAAATCGGCTGCGATCTGCAGGTGGTCCCGATGCGCCATTGGAAGCGGGAAATGGTGTTCGACGACACCGGGCTCCTTTGGACGCCGCCATCGCCTCATGTGCCGCAAAGCACGACGCCTTTTTATCAAGCCTGCACCGGCGCCATTGGCGAGCTTTCGACAGTTCACATTGGCGTCGGCTACACGCTGCCATTCCACATGGCCGCAGCTGAATGGATGAACGGAGAGGAGTTGTGCGCCGGGTTGAATGATCTGCATCTGCCGGGGATTAGGTTCCGATCAGCTGTCTACTCGCCCTTTTATGGAGGATTTGTCGGGAAAACGTTGCGCGGCGTGCAATTGTACATCATCGATGCGGCAGCGGTGCAGCCGGTGCGGACGCAGATCGCCATTCTCCATACACTGTGCAGGCTTTACCCTGATCACAATCTTTTCGTTGCTGACCGTCTTGAAATGTTCCGCAACGCCATGGGCACGGATCGCATCGATCTCGCCATTCGGCATGGAGATGACCTGCAAAACGTCCTGGCCTATATGATGCAGATGTTGCCGGAGTTTAAGGCAAAACGACAAAAATATCTTTTGTATTGAAATTTGGGGAATTAAAGATTTATTGAATTTTCTTTTTAAATTGTAAACAAATGTTGATTCATATGAATTACGTCCATTTGAGGGATTATTTTTTAAACTTTTAACTGTTTAGTTCGTTGGTTTAGATAATGACTTTTATTGATTTAACGAGTGAAACCATTGTGGTGAATCATTGGTTATGAAAAGAATAAAGTATATCTTTTGCGTTGGTATTGCATTTTCCGCATTCATTTCGCTGCTGCTGATGAACAGCTGTTCGCAAGCGCCTGCAGATGAGGTCATGTATGTTGTCGAGCGTTCGAACTATAATATGGTGATCAAGGGGCAGGGAGAGCTTGAAGCTGAAAATGCCAATATTTTGACCGCGCCGATGGTGAGGCCGGCGCCGACTTTATCTTATTTGGTTAAAGAGGGCACCTACGTTGCCAAGGGCGATACCATCGCCCGTTTCACCTCCACGGTGATCGAAAACGATTTGATCGAGGCTCTGGATGATTTGAGCGTCGAACGCGCGGCAGCTATTCAGACCGAAGCACAGCTCAACCTGCAGATGCTGTTGGTGGAATCGCAACTTACGACCGCAAAAGCGGCGGCTGATGCAGCGGCGTTACAGCTGACGAAACTTGATTTCGAAGCACCGCGCACCCAGGAGATCAAAAGACTGGAAATTGCCCAGTTCGAACTCGAAGCCGAGCGTGCGCGCAAAAATCTCGAATCGCTGAAAAAGATTCAACAGGAGGAACGGGCGCACGCTCAGTTGAGAATTACCCAGGCTGACAATCGCGTCAATCTTGCCAGATCGCAGTTGGCGGAGCTAACCTTGCTGGCGCCTTATGCGGCGATCGTTGTTGTCGGCACTGATCCGCGAACGGAGCAGAAGATTCAGGAGGGCTCGATCGTATTCCCGCGCATGCCGGTTGCCCAGCTTCCGGAACTCTCGTCCATCCAGCTCAATTTAAAGCTGGGTGAAACCGACGCTCAAAAATTAGCGGTCGGTATGAAAGCCCATATCCGCGTCCCGTCGGCAGGGTCGACGCTTTATCCGGGGAGCGTTCTCAGGATTGATCGCGTTGCCAAGCCGATTACGCGCGATTCGAAAGTCAAAAAAGTGCAGGTTCTGGTGCATGTGGACACGACGGCGAATGAATTGCGGCCGGGTCTGACGGCAGAAGCCGAAATATTTGTGCGTAAATTGACCGATGTCGTCACCATTCCGCAGGAATGCATTTTTGTACAGGACAGTGTTAAAGTTGTTTATGTTCAGCAGGGAAGGAGATTTGCCGTGCATCCGATTGCCGTATTGGCCCAGGATGAGGACTTTAGCGCGGTTTATGGTGATTTGAAGAGCGGAGATCGATTGTCCATGCGGCCGGTTCCCGGCTCGCAGATTCGAATGTCGGCCAATATGGTCACGCCGGTTGTTCCGGCAGAAATGGATACATTTAAAGTTTCCCGCAGGGAATCCGCTCCGATGAACCATTTTGGGGACTTGACTTCTCCCAATCGGATGACCGGCCGCCCTGATTCATTTGCTCCGAGTGATTTTCAAGCCGTTCAACCGAATGGAGCACAGCGCAACGCAGGTCAGACGCCCGCAAAAACGAGTAATGAAAGAGGAAGTCATAATGAAGAGTAAAAAACGATATCTGTTTTTGGGTTTAGTCATTTTTATATTATCATGTCATCCGGATGTCAAGACGACTGTGGAAACCTTCAAGGTCAAAAAAGCAGAGTTTTTAACCAGCGTCACCGAGACCGGCGAATTGGCGGCGGTGCAATCGGAAATGATCTATGCGCCTTCGATTGACTGGCGGTTCGGCGCCCTAAAGATCACCAAGATCGTTCAGGATGGGGAACAGGTAGAGCCCGGCGATGTTCTGGTCGAATTCGACAAGGCGGATGTCGAGAAAGGCATCATCGATGCCCAGGCAGAGCTCGATATCGCTCTGGCGGAGCTGCGCAAGACCGAAGCTCAACAGGCATCGCAAATCGAAGGTCTGGAAGCGGATCTGGAACAGACCAAGCTGCAGCATCGCATTTCCGAGCTTAATCTTGAACGGGCGATCTATGAATCTGAAATTCGGCGCAAAGAGATCCAGCTCGAATTGGACAAAGCCTCGATTCAACTCAATAAGGCGGAAAAAGAGATCGAAAATCAAAAGCGGGTGAATCAGCAGGAAATCAATAAAGTAAAGCTGCAGATACAACAGGTTGCTTCCCGTCTCAAGGAGGCGAACAACACGCTGGATAGATTGACGGTCAAATCGCCTTCGCAGGGCATCGCGATTATTGAACGCAACCGCTCTTCCGAATTGAAGCTTGCCGTCGATGACCAGGTGTTCCCCGGCTGGCCGATGATCAGCCTTCCCGATCTGACGCTCATGAAAGCCGAAGTGCCGGTGAATGAAGTGGACATTGCGAAAATTTCATTGAATCAGGAGTCGAAGATCCGTTTGGATGCATTTCCCGATACATCTTTTAATGGCCGCGTGACCGAGATTGCGACGCTCGCGCGCGACAAGGACACGGACAACAAAGTCAAGGTGTTCGATATCGTCGCGACTCTGGATCAAACCAGTGTACGCCTCATGCCGGGCATGACGGTCAGTTGTGAAATCATCGTCACCCGTCAGCCGGATATGATTTTTATTCCGCTTGACGCATTATTTGCACAAGGAACCGAAAACTTTGTCTATGTGAAAAAAGGCGGCGGATTCGATCGCCGTCCGGTCATCATCGGCGATGAAAATGTTGATTTTGTCGTCATTCGCGAAGGACTGGAAGAGGGGGATGAGGTGGCGTTGAGCGATCCCACTCTCGGCGATAAAGAAAAGGGTGAAAAGGAGGAAAAGTCATCATGAGAGCAGTATCATTGATCCTCCTGGCGGCTCTTTTTCTGGTTTCGTGCCGAAAGGATATACACGATCGTACGCGGGTGCAGCAAGGCACTTTTTACGCCTCTTTGACTGAAACCGGAGAGCTGTCGGCCGCGCAGTCAAAAGTAATTATCATGCCGCCATATCGACGGGATTATGGAGACGCCAAGATTATCGCTCTCGTCAAAGAAGGAACCGCCGTGAAAAAGGGAGATTGGATCGGGCAGATTGATTCTACCGGCGCCAATCGTTATCTCGTGCAAAAGGACGCGAGTTTGGAAATCGCGCGGGCGACTTTGGAGCAAATGATCGTCCAAAATGAATCGACCCTTAAAAGCCTGGATGCGCAACGTCAGACTGCGGAGGCATCGTTAACTCAGGCGAAAATTGATACACAACGAACCCGTTTCGAGGCGCCGACACAACAGGAAATCTCTCGGCTGCAGTTGAAAATTGCTCAAATTGCCTACGATCGAACACTAAAAAATATTGAACATACCAAGGTCATTTTAGACCAGGATATTTTTATTCAGAAAAAACGTATTAAGCAAATCGAGAACGATATAAAAAGTGTCCGAAAGACCATGAGTTTGTTTCGCCTCGTTGCTCCCGGCGACGGCATCGTTGAATACAAAAAGATCGGTTGGCATGACCAGGTGAAAATCAAAGTTGGTGATGAAGTTCGTCGTGGGGAAGCGATCGTGGGGATCCCTGATTTTTCGGTGATGAAGGCGATGACCATGGTGAACGAGGCGGACATTGGTAAAATTGAACGCGGACAGGCGGTTCGTATCCGCCTCGATGCTTTTCCCAATGTGGTGATCAATGGTCAAGTCATGGCAGTCGGTCAAGTCTGCCGTTTGAAGGAACAAGACTCAAAGATCAAAGTTTTTGATGTCGAAGTTTTGCTCAAGGACTCTCAATCGTTCGTTCGTCCGGGAATGACGGTGAGCTGCGAGATCATAACGACTGAATTAAATGATGTCTTGTATGCGGCACATGAATATCTGTATGAAGAGATGGGTCAATATTTTCTTCACGTAATCAAGGGCGGCAAAACCGAAAAGGTGCCGGTGAAAATCGGACCCAGGAATAATGAATTTGTCGTGATCTACGGCGCCGTCAAGGGTGGAGAGAGACTGGCCAGTCGCAGCGCAGGAGAGGGCGTATGATGGAGAGAAAAGAGCTCCTATTGATGGGGCTGGACGGATTGAAGGTACACCGATTGCGCTCGATCCTGACGATGTTGGGCATCATTTTCGGCGTGGCCGCCGTTATTGCCATGCTTTCAATCGGAGAAGGCGCCAAACGCGAAGCGCTCGCCAAATACAAAGTTTTGGGAGTGAACAATATCATTGTGCGCGACAAGCAGCAGAGCCAAAAAGAACTGGAAGAAGTTCGCGCCAAGTTCTCCAAGGGTCTTTCCCTGAGCGATGCCGAGGCGATCAAAAAGATCGTGCCGACAATTGACCTGGTTGCGCCTCAGGCCGAGTTCAAGACCGAAGCCCGTTTTGAGGACGTTACCACCGCGGCCACGATAGTCGGCGTCACCGAGGATTATGCCGAGATTCTCAATTTTGTTCCGGAAATGGGCGCCTTTTTCAATATTGATCACCACAAAAATCAACTTCGTGTCTGCGTATTGGGGGCCGAAGTCACGCAAAAGCTCTTCTCGGTGCAGGATCCCATTGGCAAAATGGTGAAACTGGAGGATCAATGGTACGAGGTCATCGGCGTCATGGGAACCAAATCGTTATTCACCGAAACCGTCGGTGAATTGGCTTCGCGCAACCTCAACCAGGATGTCTATGTGCCGCTGAACTCATTTTTACGACGTTTTCAAAAAGAAGAACCGCTGGCCAGTCAAATTGATCAATTGACCATTCGTGTACCTGAATCGAAAGACTTGTTGACGAGCGCTGCCGTCATTCGCCGGGTGGTTGAACGCCGACATCGCAACAATGATGATTTTGACATTGTCATTCCCTACGAATTATTGAAACAGGAGGAACGCGAAACCCGCATTTATAATATGGTGTTGGGTTCCATCGCCGCGATTTCATTGCTGGTCGGCGGCATCGGCATCATGAACATCATGTTGGCGACGGTTCTGGAACGCACGCGCGAAATCGGTATTCGGCGTTCATTGGGTGCGCGGCGGAAAGAAATCCTGCTGCAGTTTCTATTGGAAGCTGTCGGACTGAGCCTGGTCGGCGGTTTGGCCGGCATCGTGTTGGGTGTTTTGATGTCGCTGATCATCAACACCTTTGCAGAATTCAGCACGGTGGTGACACCGCTGTCGGTCTTTGTTGCCTTTACGGTTTCCGCCGGCGTCGGGGTGATTTTTGGAACGTTCCCTGCAAAAAACGCTTCAAATGTCAATCCCATTGAAGCATTGCGGTATGAATAGTTCGGAACGATGGGCAACTTCGCGACTCACTTGCGCGGGTACGGTGAAAGGATGGCAGCTTATTCTCTTTACAATATTCAGCGTCAATTCTTTCGCTGCCTCCGGATTAGAAATGCAGGTCAGCGCCGGTTTGACCGATGCCCAGTCGCCCAGGATATTGACGGACTACTGGTCGCACAGCGTCAATTTTAACGCGTCGTTCGGTGGAGCTCTCAATGAGTCGCTTTCTTTTTTTGTCGCTTTTACGCATCATTACTTTGACTATCGCGGCGATGTCGTTGCTCAGGATGAACATGCCAATGCCAGTGAGGTGCTGCTGTGTGTGAAAAAACGAATGGCGTGGTTGAATCATCGCCTGTTGTCTCCTTATTATGCCCTGGGGGTTGGTTTTTCACTGCTGACAATGCCGGATGTCTATCGTCAGGAGAAGTATGATCTCTATCCGATACGTCCCGAAAATCTTTTAGCATTGCGGCAGCAATCGACGGGATTCACCGCCGGTTTTCGTCTCGGCATGGAATTTCTGATCATCGATCCTTCGAGACTGTTTGCTGAAGCATTTTCGGCAATCACTCTCGATCAAAATAATCCATTTATTTATCTGGGAATACGATGTGGTGTTTTATTCACTATTTGATAAACAGTTGTTTAATATGGGAGGAAAAATGTTGACCATCATTAAATATTGTTTTGCGACGCTTCTGGCGGCGGGATTTTGCCTGCAGGCTCAGCAGGTGAGTTACTTGAAGCTGGGGGATGCCGTCGCCATTGCCCTGGAAAAAAATTATGAAATGAAAGTTGCCAGACTGGAAAGAATATCCGCTGAACAAAATCTGATCTCAGCCAAGAGTAATTTCAGGCTGCGCATCGATGCTGCGATGGATTTGCCGAACGCTTCAGAACAGGTGGAGGAAATCCAGGTGCCCAACGGATTGCCCTATTTTAATACCACGGGCAGTGTTCGATATCAGGGTAATCTATACATCACGCAGCCGCTGCCGACAAACGGACAACTTCAGCTGGTCGGTCGAACCTATTCCCGCAATGTATCCTATTGGTCCGAAAATGAAAAGGCGACCAAATCGCGAAGCGATGTCTTGACGTCCACGAGCCTGCAGTTCAATCAACCGTTGCTGACGCTGAATACGCTCAAAACGAATCTCAAACGGGCGAATCTCAATTTCGAAAGTGCGGTCAAACGATACAAACGCGATGAACTTGATATTGTATATAATGTAACCAATTCATTTTTTGCCTTTTATCGCGCTACGCGCGAGTTGCAGATCGCCAGGGAGAATGTCACTCAGCAGGAAGAGCTTTCGCTTCTCGCCGAGAAAAAGTACAATGCCGGACTTATACCCGAGGTGGAAGCGCTGCAGATGCAGGTGGATTTGGCGCAGAGCCGCAACCAATTGGTCGCGGCAGAATCTGCGTTGAACCGAGTTTCTGACTTGTTCAAGCAGCTCATCGGCCTTCAATTTACCGACAACGTGGATGTGATGACCAGTTTTGAACGTCCGTCTGTCTCGGTGGATTTGGATCAGGCTGTTCAATATGCACTGGCAGAGCGCACCGAGATCCGTCTCAGCGAAATTCAGGTTGAGTTGCAGAAACTTCGCGTCAAGGAAGTAGATGCGCAGAGGGATTTTGAAGGAACCTTATCGGCATTTTATGACCTCACCGGCGTTGCCAGCTCTGATCTCTGGGGGACCACTGTACCGCGGGAGCTGTGGCAACGCAGTCTCGAGGATATGCAGGGCCGACCCAATAATCGCGGTGTCATTTTCAGCCTGCAGGCGCCGCTTTTCGATTGGGGTGGTAATCGAGCGGCCGTACAGTCCGCCAAAGCGAGCCTGCAAATGGATGAATTGACCCTCGTCGAGATGCGAAAAACCATCGAGCGGGAGGTTCGCGATACCATACGTCGACTCGAGGAAGCGGAAAGCCAGCTCTCCGTGCTCGAACAACGTGAAAAATTAGCCAAACGGGCTTTTGATATTTCAGTCGCCCGTTTCAATAACGGCGATATCACCAGTCAGGAACTGGCGCTCGACCGAGATCGATATATCACCTCGCAGATTTCATATTTAGATTCTTATATCAATTTTCAGTTGGCTCTTGCCGATCTCAAGCGGAAAACCGTTTATGATTTTGAGTATGGACGCTCTTTGGTTGAATAAGCGAGGTGGAAAGAAGCTCAATATTCACGCGTGGCGCAAAGATGCGCAAAGGGTAACCTCGCACACAAAGTCAGAGAACGTCTCAATTCACGCAAAGACGCCAAGACGCAAAGATGCGCAGAGTGACCTCGCACGAGACACAAAGCAAAGAATGCAAAAAATCAGTAATCCTTTGGGTTTCTGCGTCTCCATGTGAGAAGCTAAGACGCAAGGCTTGAATTATATCAGTAACTCGGGATTTTGGTGCGAGGTCAATCTTTGCGCTCTTTGCGGCTTTGCGTGAAATTTCCAATCGTGTCAAATTCAAAGCCGTCTTTTATAATGTTCTTCAATTGATTTTCGTTGTTGATTTCAATCATATCTCTGCTTAAATTGATAATGAAAGTATCTTCACGGGTGATGTTCAAACCCAGATCGTGATTTGAAAAATAGAGTGAAATCATACGAGGGAAAAAATGGCTGAAAAAGAAGCGGGTTATTATCAAAAATTGCGTAATAAAATAATCCTTTGGCTGGACGGCCCGCAGGGAAACAAATCACCCTGGTCAAAATATATTCTATGGGCGCCGGATCTCTTTTATCTGCTGTGGAAATTATCTCTTGATCCCCAAGTTCCGGCGAGTGAAAGGTTAAAAGTTCTTGGCGCCGTCGCTTATTTCATTTCGCCGATTGATATTATCCCGGAGATGTTTTTAGGACCGCTGGCATTCGCGGATGATATTGTTCTGGCCAGTTTTTTACTGGATGGGCTGATCAACAAGACACCGGTGGAAGTGGTGAAAAAGTATTGGTTGGGCGATTCAGATGTACTGGAAGTGATTCAGAAAATCATCGGCATTTCGCGCAAAATGGTGGGAAATAAAGTGTGGGAAGCGCTGAGGAAAAAAACTCGATAAGGAGTATTCATGAAGTTCTGGTTGGTTTTTTGCGCAGCAGCGTTGTTTCTCACCTGTTCTTCGCCCAATGATTGTGAACTGTCCGAACAGTCCACCTACAACACGGCCAAGTTTGTGACCGACAAGGGTTACAACAAATATCCGTTCAAGTTCAGCTTTGCGCAGCGGGTTGAGGTCTATAATGGCGATTGTGCGGCGGAAAAAAATGTGAACGAGACCACTTTGACCCTGACCAGCTACGCCGGCTGCGATCAAGTGGTCAATTTCACCATCGATATCGATTTGGGAACTGATTCCTATCAGATTAAAAAGAACAATTTTGCCATCAAGGCAAACGAGACATTCAATTTCGGCGTCGTGCGGGAAAATACGCAGAGAATTGACTTTGCCGAGATGGATATCGCTCTTTTCTGTCCCCTCTGTCCCGGTGACACCCCCTAAATACAGCGCCTGCTTACTCCGCTCCTTTATTTCTGCAGGGTCATGACGTCACAGGCAGAATAATCGCCTGCAGTGACCTGATAAATATACTTACCGGAGGGCAATCCTGAAGCATCAAAATTTTGTTGATGTCTGCCCGCGGCTGCATAGCCTTCATACAGCAGCTTCACCCGGCGTCCCAGCAGGTCGTAAATTTCTATTTTAATGTTTGATGCGCTCGGCAGCACATATTCAATCATGGTCTGGGGATTGAATGGATTCGGATAATTCTGCTTGATTTGAAACTGAGCAGGAGTTGTTTTTTCATCCTGATTCACCCGCACGGCCTGCCCATTATTCTCTTTATTCTGCGCAAATACCCAGGGAAAGAGCAGAGGATAATCGAAGGATTGCGCCCACATAACATGATTTGCGCCTTTCCATTCAGTATAAAGCGTTGTTGCTCCGGCATCGATTGCCGCCGCCACATCGGCTTGGCTTTTGCCGGTACAGTCGCCATGATCACAATGGGTATATACCACTTCTCGTCCCAGATGTTCGAATGCGGTCATCATCTGTCGGGAGCCGTCTGCCGGCACGGTGGTGTCGACCTGGCCGTGGAACGCCCATATGGGCAGGTGGCTGATCCGCAGGGCGCGCGTCGAGTCGCCGCCGCCGCTCATGGGAATTGCAGCGGCAAATTTATCCGGATATCGGGTGATGATATCCCAAGTGCCAAAGCCGCCCATGGAGAGTCCGGTGACGTAAAGACGATTTACATCCACGGGAAATTCTTTAATCAATGCATCGATCAAATCAATGACAGCCAGCATTTCATTGCTGACGGGTGTGTTGCTGATTCGGTACGACCCGGTAGACCAATCGCTGTCGACCCAACGGTTGTTGAGCGGGCACTGGGGCGCGACGACGAAACACGGAT
>RPQV01000073.1 GCA_003818595.1 Calditrichota bacterium | reverse complement strand
TAATTCCATTCTATGGAATAAGAGCGCCGTTGAAATAGCTTTTTTATATGATCAACAATGGGAATTGGAAATCGCCGATTCGTGTTTCTTTGGAAATTCATGTGTTAAAAATGGTTTTTCAGGAATATCTTTTGTAATTGGCAAGCCGCCCATTATGTGGTTGACTGGGAATCTCACCCTTTATCCGCAGTTTGCGGATACAACAAACAGTGATTTTCATCTGTCAGATTCTTCACCTTGTATCGGACAGGGCAGCAGGGAATATATGTCGGCGGATTCCGATTTTGACGGCGTCAGTCGACCATTCCCTCCAGGCTCGCAGCCGGATATGGGGGCGTTTGAGAATCCGCTGGGATCAGCGCTTTCAGTTCAGTCCAAAGAAGAAGTGAACAGTCATTATATTTTTGATCATTATCCTAATCCCTTTAATGAGACCATCAATATAACCTACTCTCTCCCCAACCCGCAAAATGTCCACATTGCCATTTATAATCTTCGAGGACAAATCGTCAAAGTTATCGTCGATGAATTCCAGACGCAGGGAGACCACAGGATCACCTGGAACAGCGGACAACTTTCCAGCGGTATTTATCTGATGTCGTTCTCTGCTGATCAATATCAAAAGATTATGCGAACGACCTGTTTGAAATAGCGATCCATTTGAGCGTTGTTGGTAATGACATTAAAGATCATGGTCGGACCCAATCAACTTGTTGTTTGTAACACGATCGCAAAGGGACAATGCAGTTATCGGCTATTGATGTCATTTTCGTTGGCCAATCGGAACTTTATTGTCGTTTTTGAGTTTTTGAGATATCATCTTTTATAAATCATTTGCCATGAACAAGAACTCAATGCCGATACGCTTATATCAGGCGCCGGGTGGGAAGAAAAGAGATGACGATTCTTATTGATGGCTGCTTGGACTGTTGCCCGTCACTCTCAACTCCGAGGAATGGACATTATCTATTCATCAAATCAATCAAGCCGTCAAAGGCTGCGTGCGAGCCATTCATTCAGCTATCAAACCGTTCGCCTTAATGTTTGATCGTCGATTGTCTCTTAGATTGCGCTTTACACCGAAAACCCCAAAGTGGAAAGGATTGGCCATGAAAACCGCACTCGTTTTAATCATCAGCCTTTTGATGTGCTCGACTCTTTTTGCTCAGGAGAACAAGTATGCCCTGTCATTTGGAATCGGCGATAATTTTCAGTTAGGCAAGTTTGCCGGCCAAATCGCCGCCAAAAAAATCATTAATGAGGCAAGCCAGATACGCATTTTTCTGTCGCCGAATTTTTCGAACGAACAAAAAGACGAAGATGAACCGAAACTCGAAGAGAGCGGTTCATCCTATTCATTTGCCATTGGGGCTGACTATATGAAAATTTTGGCTGTCCACAACAATATTCAGGTGTTCGCAGGACCCGGCGCGTCGCTTAGTTTTGGGAGTCGTAAGATGGAAGCTAAACTCTCTAACGCCGAACAAACAGCCAGTAATTTTGGCATGGGAATTCGCGGTGTTCTCGGCGTTGAGTGGTTGGTGACAAAGCAGATCGGCATCCATAGCGAATATGCCCTGACCGGCGCCTACTCCTCCAATAAGTTTGAGAACAGCTTTGACGGGGTAAAAGGAAGAAACGGAACTCAATCTCAATTTTCCGTGGACACTCATGTTCTCTTTGGCGTCAGCGTTTATTTCTAATGGTTGAACTGCCTGGCAGCCTAACAGAAAAAGGAGCACAGGTCAACCTCAGATTTTCTTTGAGGTATTTTGTCCGGCCGTACAATTGCTTGTATTCTATTTTTTTAGCTCTGCAAATGGATTCCAAGCAACTGGCAGGGATCGACGGAGCCATTCCATTCCGTCGAATTATCTCCTCAGCCTCCCCTTAGAATGCAGTTGATGGGGATAATTATGCATTCTAAGGCCGGTTTTCAGGGTTTTTGCAGTTATCACGATGTATTTAAATGAGTTGGTTTGGTCCGACCCCGATTCGAATTCTGCGAAATCCTTTAATCCGTTTAATCCGCGATTCTGACAACGAAGAATGTCTGAATCACCGATTGAACGGACTGGTGGATTAACGCAGAGGCGCCGAGGACGCAGAGTCACGCAGAGGAATCGTAGGCTGATTCTTTGGGTCTTGGTGTCTTGGTGCGAGGTTATTAATTTTTGTCTCCTCGTGCAGACAGAGTTATAGAGAATTCAAAATGAAATATGTCAAGGCGGCTCGTGAGTCTTGCATCATTGCATTTTTTTGAATAGGAATCATAGGTGGGAAATCTTTTTGATACCTCCCCAGTTGTCGCAAATTTCTTGCTCCTTGTCTGTCGTTGAATTATATTATGGTTGACAGTTTTGATTTTAATCATTAAGTTGTGTAAAATCAATTGGCCGATGTGAATCGCGGCACTTGAACCCAAGTAAATGATGTTTGAGGACGCTTGCGATAGATAGCTGCCAGCCATAACCCGGAGGCACGAGCTTGAATACATTAATAGGTCATCGACAGATATGTTTTATTCTCTTTATGGGACTATTGATTTCGCTTCCCTGTTCAGGAGCACAATCTTTTGAAATCCCTTTGTGGCCCGGTGAGCCGTTGCTTGCGAATGATGCAGTTGCGGAAGATCCGACGCTGACTGTTTCTTTACCTGACGGGGGCGTTTCTGCGGCGGTGGTGATCTTTCCGGGAGGGGGGTATTGGGGACTGGCCATGGATCATGAAGGCAAGCAGGTTGCTGGTTGGCTGAATGAGATGGGATTGGCGGCCATTATCGTCCGTTATCGTCGTGGTCCTGGAGCACAACATCCCGTGCCGTTGTTGGATGCGCAGCGCGCATTGCGGACGGTCAGGTTGAAAGCCGATGAGTGGAACATCGATCCCCAGCGGATCGGCGTGTTGGGTTTTTCCGCCGGAGGTCATCTCGCGTCGTGTACCGGAGTATTTTTCGATCAAGGGGTTCCGCAGGCAGACGATCCGGTGGAGAGAGTATCGTGTCGGCCGGATTTTATGATTTTGGTCTATCCGGTGATTTCCATGACGCAGGACTATATGCATCGCGGATCGCGTAACAATTTGCTGGGCGATCCGGCGGATGAAACGCTGGCTGAAAAAATGTCGACAGATACGCAGGTGACTCCGCAGACGCCGCCCACTTTTCTTATTCTGACGAATGAAGACAGGGCCGTACCGGCGGAAAATAGTGTGTACTTTTATTTGGCGTTGCACAAGGCCGGTGTGGCGGCGGAGATGCATATTTTCGAAAAGGGGGAACACGGGTTCGGATTGGCGCCGGCTGATCCGATTCTGTCGGGTTGGACGGATTTGTGCCGGTTATGGCTGGATCAGCATCATTTTCTGGCGCCTCGACAAAAGGCAAAAGAGGTCGGGAGTGAGGGCAAGTGAATGATGCGCGCGAATGACAAAAACGTTGACAATCATGGAGATTCTTTGTATATTTCCAAGCTTGAATGGCGCGTTCGTCTAGTGGTTCAGGACGCCGGCCTCTCACGTCGGTAGCACGGGTTCAAATCCCGTACGCGCTACGACGTCATACAGATTTGCAGGTTGCGCCCGTAGCTCAATTGGATAGAGCGTCTGGCTACGGACCAGAAGGTTGGGGGTTCAATTCCCTCCGGGCGTACACATGACGATGTCAACATTCGCAGACCATGAAACATGGATGCGATTTGCTCTCTTGGAGGCGCAAAAGTCTTTTGCAAAAGATGAAGTGCCTGTTGGTGCAGTCGCCGTACATGAAGGACGCATAATTGGACGGGGGCACAATCTCGTTGAGACGCTTCAGGATCCAACGGCTCACGCTGAAATACTGGCACTCACGGCTGCAGCCAATTCTTTAGCCAGTTGGCGGCTGGAGGAGGTTGTCCTTTATGTTACGCTGGAACCCTGTATGATGTGTACGGGAGCTCTGTTGCTGGCGAGAATCGCAGGCATTGTTTACGGCGCCGCTGACGAACGATATGGCGCCTGCGGCTCGAAAATGAATCTGGCCAATGGCGGGCAGTTGGATGTACAGGCGCCGGTGATCGGCGGTGTTCTTCAGCAGGAGAGCAGTGAAATGTTGAAAGCGTTTTTTCGAAAACTTCGTCAGCGGGAACGCTGACGTTCTTTTTTCGGAGAGGTGCGAGAGCGGCTGAATCGGACGGTCTCGAAAACCGTTGTGCCCTACAGGGTACCCAGGGTTCGAATCCCTGCCTCTCCGCAGGTCTTGACGAAAAAAGTGTTCTTTATAGGGGAGAGATGTCCGAGAGGCTGAAGGAGCACGCTTGGAAAGCGTGTGTAGCGATTTAGCTACCGCGGGTTCGAATCCCGCTCTCTCCGCGACCAAAGTTGTTTTTTGCACGATGAAAAGCCGGCTTGAGGTTATGACATGAATTCAAGACGGATTTGGGGCCGTAGCTCAGCTGGGAGAGCGGTACGTTCGCAACGTACAGGCCGTGGGTTCGAATCCCATCGGCTCCACAGAAATATGGCTGTGCTAGATGGGGAGCTAGCGGTGCCCTGTAACCTGCAATCCGCTATAGCAGGATTGAATTCCCACTCCGAGGTTCGCTCGTTTTTATGCGTCCTGAATAAGCGGTGTTGAGAAATCAAGCCCTTCGCAATGGAAGCGTGCCCAACCCCGTCAGGACCGGAAGGTAGCAGCGGTAAGTACATAATCCATGTGCCGCGGGAGCCCTTGGTTGGAGCCGGCTGTTCACTCAGTATAAGAAAAGAGAAATCGAGGATGGGTGCACAGCCTTTATCCGTTTTTGCGGCGAAATCATTTGTTTAGATGTTGAGATGGTGACATGTCCTATCTGGTACTCGCTCGAAAATACCGACCCATGTTTTTTGAAGATGTTGTGGGACAGGAACATGTTACAAAGACCCTTCAAAATGCAATCCAACAAAACCGCATTGCCGGCGCCTATCTCTTCTGCGGGCCTCGCGGGGTCGGCAAAACCACGGTTGCGCGCCTGCTGTCCAAAGCTTTAAACTGCGATCAAGGTCCCTCCATTCGTCCCTGCAACACCTGTTCCTCCTGTCTGGAAGTCAATGAAAGTCGAAGCCTGGATGTGCTCGAAATTGACGGCGCGTCCAATCGCGGCATCGATGAAGTACGGAACCTGCGCGAGAGCCTGCGGTATTCTCCCAATCCCGGAAAATATCGCATCAACATCATCGATGAAGTGCATATGTTGACTAACGAGGCCTTTAACGCTTTGTTAAAAACATTGGAGGAACCACCGTCGCGGGTGTTGTTCATTTTTGCGACCACGGAACCGCACAAAGTGCCTGCAACGATTCTGTCCCGCTGCCAACGATTCGATTTTCGCCGCATGTCCACCCGACAAATTGTTGAACAGTTGCGGGATTTGTGCGTCCGCGAACAGATATCGATTGATGAGGAATCACTGCTGCTCATCGCCAACAAGGGTGACGGCAGCATGCGCGATTCAGAAAGTATTTTGGATCAAATCATCGCGTTTGCCGGGAATACCATCACTGCTGCTGAAACCATGAATTTATTGGGCATTATCGGCACGCACTTTTTTTTCCAGACCACCGATTTAATCAAGGGGAAAAATCTTTCCGGCGGCATGGAGCTGATTCAGAAGATTTTTTCTGAAGGATACGATTTTAATGAATTTCTCATCGGACTGGAGGATCATTTCCGCAATCTCCTGGTGGCAAAAACAACGGGAATCAACGAATCCGTGAATGTTGCTGAAGCCTATGCACAACGTTATTTGGCTGATGCGGCGTTTTTCAGTGTTGAGGATTTGCTCAGACTGATTAAAATAGCAGCGGATACCGAAAATCAAGTACGCCGCAGCAGTAATTCTCGGCTTCATCTCGAAATTGCGCTGATCAAAATGATCAATATGAATTCGAGCGTCCAACTTGCTCAAATTCTTTCCGAGCTGGAAGAGGTCAAAAAAAAAAGACCTGATCCGGAAATAAAACCGATCACTCCTCTTCAATCTGCACCTTCTCATACGGTATCCCCCCCGGCTGTCTCCAAAACAGCGGGCGAATCACCGTCGTCCTCTTCCCAGCCTGTAGGATTATCTTTTGAAGATTTTGAAAAGCAATGGCTCAATGTCCTGGACAAGGTGAAAAATTCGCGTTTTGCTTTGGGCGCATTGTTGACCGAAGGATGGCCTATTCGATTGGATGGACGATATCTGGAATTAGGCTTTGCCGATAAAAATGGATTTTACAAAACCTCGGTAGAACGTCAGGCGGCGGATGTCGAAGAGGTCATAGAAAGTGTGACTGGAGTGCGGGTCAAGCTGCGATGTGTGGAGATCAGTGCCGAAAAATTACAGAAATTTCGGAAAATACCATTGCAGTTGAACAAAGGTGAAGAATTCGCACAACTGGTGCAAAACAACAGTATCGTCAAGGAAATTGTCAGGCTGTTTGATGCCGAGTTTGTCAAATAAATATGTAATAATCAACAGCAAGATTCTGTTATAAATGGTTGTCATTTAATTCCATGATTAATGATATTCACAGGAGAGAGAATGAAAGGTGGAATGGATGGGCTGTTGAAGCAGGCCCAGAAGATGCAGAGGGAAATCGAACGGATTCAAAATGATCTGGCGAATTTAAAAATAGAGGGAAGCGCCGGCGGCGGGATGGTCGTGGCGGTTGTCAATGGGGCTCAGGAAATATTGGAAATAAAAATTGATCCGCAGGTTGTTGATCCTGACGATGTCGAAATGTTGGAGGACTTGGTTTTGGCTGCGGTGAATCAGGCGCTGGAGAATGCGAAAGCCACGGCTGAAGAGCAAATGGCTAAAGCGACAGGCGGCTTGATGCCGAATTTTGGCAATACAAAAATTCCGGGTCTGAACCTGTGAAATATTCTTCCGAGACAGTTGAAAAAGCCATTCATGAACTGAGCAAATTGCCCGGAATCGGTCGAAAAATGGCGCAACGTCATGTTTTTTTTCTGTTGAAACAATCGGAATCGCAGGTGAAACAGCTTGCAGAGTCATTGGTCGATTTGAAGCTCAAGGTGATTCATTGTTCGATCTGTTTTAATGTCACAGAATCTGATCCATGCAAAATTTGCGCGGGTGAGACTCGAGATCGGACGATGATCTGTGTGGTTGAAGAAGCGAATGATGTTCTGGCATTGGAAAAAACAGGTGAGTACAAGGGACTCTATCATGTTTTGGGCGGCGCCTTGTCGCCGCTCGACGGAATCGGCCCGGACAATCTGCATGTGCGTGAGCTTTTATTGCGGCTGGAAGAAGCGGTGCAGGAGATTATTATTGCCACCAATCCGAACACGGAGGGTGAGGCAACAGCGTTGTATCTCTCAAAACTGATCAAGCCGATGAATATCCGAATCTCACGTATTGCCCGCGGAATTCCTGTCGGCGCCGACTTGGAGTATGCAGACGAAGTGACCTTGGCTCGGGCTATTGAGGGGAGACGCGAATATTAATCTTGCCTTTTTTAACATCTTTGTTTACTATTGATTTTCTGCACGATTTGCGATTGACGCGGATTTTGTCGAATGTTCACAGGATGAGCACATGAGAAAAGCAGCTCTGTTTTTAGGCACTGCCTTTGGAAGCGGATACTCACCCGTGGCGCCTGGAACCGTCGGATCGATGCTGGCGGTTGTGGTGTTGTGGTTTCTGCCGGAGATGTCGATAAAATATTGGGTGCATGTCATTATTGTGATGTTTTTTATCGGCGTCTGGGCGGCGACTGAATGCGAGAAGGTGTGGGGACATGACGCCGGTCGGATCAACTGGGATGAAGTCGTCGGCATGATGATCTCCCTGCTGACACTGCCCAAAACAGGATGGACTTTTCTCGCTGCCTTTATCCTGTTTCGCTTTTTTGATATCGTGAAGCCTTTTCCCGTATATCAGGCACAAGGCCTGCCCAAAGGATGGGGTGTGATGGCGGATGATGTGATTGCGGGTTTATACAGTCTGTTGGTGATGCGTCTCATTTTATGGGTGATGTGATCGAATGATAGCCGTTGAAATTATTTCCATTGGTGATGAGCTGCTCATCGGGCAGACGATTAACTCCAACGCCGCGTGGATGGGTGAACGATTGCTTGAAATCGGGATTCATCTGAATTGGGTGACGACTGTTGGCGATGACCGCGATCGGATTCTCCAGGCGCTTCGTATTGCAGAATCGCGCGCCGATGTCATATTGGTGACCGGCGGACTGGGCCCGACTCACGATGACATCACCAAACATGTATTATGCGAACATTACGGCGCGAAATTGGTGTTCAATCAGCAGATTTATGATCAGGTTTTTGAACGATTTCAAAAACGCGGCATAACGATGGCGAAGGTCAACGCGGACCAGGCGATGGTTCCTGACATTGCCCACATTATGCCCAATAAGTTAGGCACGGCTCCGGGGATGATGTTTCGAAAAGGTCCAAAATGCTGTTACGTCATGCCGGGAGTGCCTTTTGAGATGAAGGCTATGATGATCGATCAGGTTCTGCCTGAGCTCAAATCGGCGTCCGGAAGTTCGACCATCCTGGTGCACCATTTTATGACGACCGGAGTGGCGGAAAGCACCCTGTTCGAAATGTTGGATAATCTGCCTGCAATTCAGCAATCGGTGGATGTTGCTTTTCTGCCGAGTTTGTTCGGCGTCAAGCTGCGATTGATGGCAAAGGCCGAATCACCTGCGGCTGCTGAGAAGCGTCTTGCGGAAGGAGTGACGCGTGTAAGAGAAAAAGTCGGTAAATTTATTTATGCCGACGAGGATCGCAGTTTAGAAGCCATTGTTGCCGAGTTGTTGACGCACAGGCAGGAAACTGTGGCTGTTGCTGAATCCTGCACCGGAGGAATGGTCGCCAATATGCTGACCAATATACCGGGCAGTTCCCATTTCTTCAATCGGGGTATTGTCTGCTACAGCAATCAGTCAAAAATCGAATTATTAAACGTGCCCGAAAGCATGATTCTTCAGCACGGTGCGGTAAGTTCAGCAGTTGCCCTCGCCATGGCTAAGGGAATGAGACAGATGGCTCAAACTGACTATGGTTTGGCATTGACTGGAATTGCCGGTCCCGATGGCGGGACAGCAGAAAAACCAGTTGGTCTGGTGTTCATCGCGTGTGCTGACCATCAGGGCGCAGTTTATGAACGCCATCAATTTGCCAATGATCGCTTGGGAAACAAACAGCGGGCCGCTCAGGCTGCCTTGAATTTATTGCGGAAAAAAATATTAGAGATTGATCATGAGTAAAATCCGCGCCTTTTTGTGCTTTGAGCTGGATGATGCCGTTAAAAGCGCGTTGGCTCTGTTTCAAAAACAACTGCGGGCATTGGGAAGCGGCGTCAGTTGGTCGCGAATCGATGGAATACATCTCACTATCAAGTTTTTGGGTGATATTGAAGAACAATCCGTTGATGACATTGAAACAAAAATTTCGGCTGTTGCACGATCTCACTCCGCCTTCACCCTGCGACTGACGCACGCAGGTGCTTTCCCCAATTTGAATAGACCGCGAGTGTATTGGGTGGGAGTCGTCGACGAGCCGAGTGGGCGGTTATTGTCTCTGCAGAAGGAGGCGGATGCGGCTTTGACTCAACTTGGCTTTGAGGCAGAACAGCGGCCCTTTTCACCTCATCTAACGCTGGGCCGGGTCAAGAATCCCGGTTATGTTGCTGATATTTCGAGGATGGTCGGATCATATGAGGCGCCTTCGCTTGAATTTGCCGCAACTGAAATCGTGTTGATGAAAAGCGACTTGAAACCGACAGGTGCGGTATATACGCCTCTTTTTAAAATTGCTCTGTTATCATGAAACATTAAATTAAACCAAAAAATGGGTGTTGAAATGGCAGAAGAACGAAATGAGCGCAGGAAAGCTTTGGAATTGGCGATGTCTCAAATTGACCGCCAGTATGGGAAAGGTTCCATTATGTGGCTGGGCGATGATCGGAAGCTGGACATCGCGGCGATTCCGACAGGTTCTGTCTCCCTGGATGCTGCTCTGGGAATCGGCGGTATACCGCGGGGAAGAATTATTGAGATTTTCGGGCCTGAATCTTCCGGCAAAACCACCTTGGCGTTGCATATCGTCGCCGAGGCGCAAAAATTGGGCGGCCTCGCCGCTTTTGTCGATGCGGAACATGCTTTGGATGCTGTCTATTCCAAAGCTCTTGGGGTGGATACAGATAATCTGCTGATTTCTCAACCGGACACAGGAGAACAGGCGCTTGAAATCACCGAAACCCTGGTGCGCAGCGGCGCCATTGATGCCATCGTGATCGACTCGGTGGCGGCGTTGGTTCCTCGAGCTGAAATTGAAGGCGAGATGGGTGATGCACAGATGGGTTTGCAGGCGCGACTCATGTCGCAGGCGATGCGAAAATTGACTGCTGCAATCAGTAAAAGCAAATGTTGTGTGATTTT
>RPQV01000072.1 GCA_003818595.1 Calditrichota bacterium | reverse complement strand
GGTTTTCAACAGCTTTGGTCGATGGCTGCACGCTAAAAGGCCCGACATATCCCGATTTCCCGTCCCGACAAATCATCTGCAGCTGATAGAGGCTGTGCATGGCGCCGCCAGGATCTGACAAATGGTATTCTCCGCCACGGGCCGAGTCGCCTGTGTTTGGCACCAGTGAACCAGTAATTTTTTGGAATTCTGCTTCCCGGGATATGCTGCGATAGACAAAAAAACCCGCCAACTCCGGTTCCGCCAATGTCTGCCAGGTGATGTTGACAACATTGTCTTGATAAACTGCCTGAAAGAGTGATAATTCAATATTGATCGGATCTTCAAGGTGAAGGCTTAATAGCAGAGGATCATGATCTGATGAACGAAAGGGTCCCGAATCATAGAATTCAATGGGATTGCTCTCATGATAATCCAGTTCCGGAGGTTCATCAGCATTAATGTGCCAGATGGTTGAGCCGACCACTTGAGCGCTCATCGTAGAGGATGTGAGTGCATGATCCAGAGTTCCGCTTTGGGCGTCGAAAACATAACTGTATGCTTGAGCGCCGCAAAAGCGCTCAATTTCTTCAACATAACCCGTGTTTTTAAAAATCAAGAGAGGATCTTCCAGGGCATAGGCATTCAGATCTCCCATAATAAGCACATCATTATCACCACTGTCAGTGGGATCATGGGCCAACCAATCCACCAGCGCTTCTGCGGCGAGAGTGCGGGCTTGGTTGCAGGCGCCTTGGCCGTCGCCCATATCAGCGTCACCGGCGCATTCGCCGCCTTTGGAACGAAAATGGCCGACCACAAAGGTGAAGCGGTTGCTTTCATGGTCCTGAAAGGTTTGTGCGATGCAGGGACGCGTCCCCGGATCAAACCTGGAATCCACCGAATGATCAAGAATTGCTGCTGAACCCACGAGGTCAAGCGCCGAAGGTTGATAGAGTATACCATTGGTAATCTGATCCTCGCCGATTCGTTCCATACCCGGATTTACAAACGCAAATGTGTGGGGCTCTGTTGCAGTATTCAATCCGTTCACCATATCCTGTACAGCGCTCAAGAGATCAAATCCGTCATTTTCCAGTTCCGCAACGCCGATGACCTGGGCCTGCAGACCGACCAGCGTGTTGACCAGCTTTTCCCGTTGACGTTGATATTCAAGCAGAGAACCGGCGCCGCGTTGAGTGGGGAATCCCCCGCCGTGACCATCACCGTTGAAAAAATTATTCAGATTTAAAAAAGCAGCTCGCACTATTTCATTCTCAGGAACCGGTTCTTCACGACGCGGATTCGCTTCAACAAAATCAACCGGGGCTATCGTCTGGATTTTATATCTCCCATGATTGTAATCGAGTATGCCGGTCAGAGATGATAACGTTGATCCCAATCGCAGGGTATTTGACCAGGACAGAAAAGGCGGTGTTGTCGGGGTCGTCAAACAGCCATCATCCAGTCGTATATGACGGCAAACATTTTGAAACTGGACATTATTGGCTTCGATCCCAGGACTCACTTGTTGGGTGGGCGCATAAAGGCGTTCGTTCGACGATAAATCTACCTCGCCATAACGGAAAAGGTCATATACACCGGTTACGGTCAATTCTTGGAGCAAGGTGATATTCATCCCTTCAAAAGCTTCCCATGCAGCAGGCGAACTGAACGGCAGCATCACGGCAGTCGGCTCGGGAAGAGGAGAGGTTCCGATGAGGACGACGCTGCTCAGAAGATTGATTTGCGTTTTGCCTTCGAGTTCACTGACCGTGCCGATCACCCGCACCAAATCGCCAACCTGCACATCAACGCCGAACTTTTCGTCGTGAATAAAAATACCTTCAGAAGTGAGCGGATCTTCATCCTGTTGATTGAATTCTTCCTCGACAAAAAATCCATCTAGTCGATTGGCAGTTTGAAAGTCACCAACGACAATCCCTTCAACCCCCACACCAGGTTGGCCGGCCATTGTGCTGACATCCACGTTCCCCTGTATGATGTGGATATAGGTCGAAAAAAAGCTCGAACCATCGATCCGTTTCCCGGGAGAAAACCTTGAGCCATGCGCATGGTGTGCCAGAGTGTGCTTGACAAATGATGAGCCGTCGCCATCGGGATCGCGGGTGAGGGACTGGTTGTCGTTGCCCTCAATTCCGTAGGTGACTTGAATTGACTTTCCGTTGTTGTCGTCCAACCTGACTGTATCTCCGCTGTTGTTTAAACTCAACGTCCCGCTTGAAGCCGTCTGGACGACTGCTCCGCCGAAATCACCCTTGGGATCGCCGCCGCCAAAAATGATCATGCAACCGGCCATCGGTATCGTACTGCCGGCGGGAAATATATGCCTGACTTTGTCTGCGTCTGAGAGCTGCCAACCGGAGAGATCGATTTCCGAGTTGCTGAGGTTGTAAAGCTCAATAAATTCGTCCTGCGAGGTATGAATGAGACCGTCCTGATTGGCGTCTCCTTCGTCCGGATCGGGGTCAGCATGAATTTCATTGATGACGACAAGCTCACCACTCGCTTGAATGTCTCTGTCGTAGCGCGGCTGAATCTTGAAAAAACAGTTGAAATAATCAATCGGGCCCATCACCACCTGCAGATAATCATCAGCCTTCGGTAAGTAAGAATAGCTTCCTTTATCATCGACATGCAGATCCCCGCTGCCGTCATTTATACTCCATTCTCCTTCGCCCAAATCCGGATTTGTGACAGTCACCTGTTTCACCTGCAGCACCACTCCTTCCCATTTTTCATCAGCCGCGGTCTCAGTGGTGGCCGTCGACGGTGAAGGCAGGCTGTTGGCGGAAGAGAGAATTCGGAATCCTGTCAAATCGGTCATAGTAGTGCGGAAATCAATCTCACGCACCGTACCGTTAAGTTGGATGCGATCACCGATGACAGGATGGTTCACGCCGTCCTCTACCCATAAACCCCGCCACGCGCCTCCGGGTGATTCCTGGATGACATAACATGTTGAATAAACCGCCGTCACGATCCCAGTCGTGACAATATTGCCTTGATCTAGTAACGGCGAGTCTCCGTTGCTGTTATCGGTATATTGAATTTCATAAATCGATAGGCTGTTGCCGGTGGCGCATTCGACATCATGAGCGCCCAAACCGTCAAAAGTATCCGTAATAAAGCCGTCCCATTCCAATGCCGGATCAAAAATGTCATCGGCTACAACATCGCCGTTACATACCCCCATTTTCCGTCGCAGTGTATTGTCGGCGGTGCTGATGATTCCGCTGCCCCATTCGCTGCCTGGATCAAAGCCGATTTGACCCAAGATGTCAATCATCACCCCATTTTTACGCAGTGCGATGGCATCGTCACCATTAAACCAGGTTCCTCCTGCGATTTGATTGGCGATATTCAGCAAAGAGGCTTCTGCATTACCGCAAACCAGCACAAAAGTCTGCTGAGGTGAAATCGAACCTTCCAATGGAATGGTGGTGTTCGGCGAACTGTTGCCATTAAAATAGAATTGGATGTCATAGATTTGATCCAGGTCGATCGCAGATTCGGCAGGGTTATAAATTTCCAGAGCCTTATTATAACTGCTGCCTTCAATATATTCTGATAAAAAAAGTTCAGAGCATTGAGCCGTTGCGATCGCCGACAAAATGATAAATGTGCAGAATTTCATGGTGTCCCCCTATGATTAATTCAAGCTGCTGCTTTACCGTACTGTTTACGTAATAAAATCTAAAGTAATGATCTACGGATTGAATTTACCTCCCTTCATTGATATCAATGGCTTGCGATTTAAAAACGATCTTGAATGGCAAATCCCCTTAAAATGCCGGACGAACATGGTCATCACAGCTTTATATATTTTAAGATAATGAAACCCGTGTGATTTGCAAGGACTTTTTTTCTTACGTGTACACTGGAGTGCGTCAAGTCTCGGATGGCGGTTTAATGATAAAATAATGAGAATAGAAAAGCATTGCGTGTGGTTGTTTCGATACGTAAATTTGAATATCACGATGACATAATAGGGAGTACCAGCACATGGAAAAAGAAATTGAAAAATTAATCGGTGACCAGGAAATTAATAAAAAGTTTCTCGAACAACGAAAAATATTTCTCTGGGGTACGGTTGATGATGAAACAGCAGAGGATATTGTTAAAAAATTATTATTTCTCGACGCACATGAACACCAGGATATTCAATTGCTGATCAACTCACCGGGCGGTTCAGTGACTGCCGGATTAGCCATTTACGATGCAATGCAGAATATTAGGAGCGCTGTGCAGACATTATGTATGGGATTGGCTGCCAGTATGGGGGCGGTGCTGTTGACAGCCGGTGCCAAGGGTAAACGTTTCACCTGGCCGCATAGCCGCATCCTCATTCATCAGCCCATGATTGCCGGGCAGATTATTGCGCCGGCTTCCGGCCTCAAGATACATGCAGAAGAAATGATGCGCACCAAGGGAATGCTGAATGCAATTCTGGTCAAACATACCGGACAGCCGATCGAAAAAATAGAAAAAGATACTGATCGAGACTATTTTATGAGTCCACAGGAAGCCGTCGAATATGGTATGATTGATGGGATTCTAGAAAGGATCTGACAGAGCACAAAAGCCCGTTTAAAACGGGCTTTTTATTTTCACACGATCCAAGAATAAATGGCCAGCACAAAGCAGGCAACCGTCAGGATCATCGCCGCAACAGCCCCCAGATGATGATTGATGTTTTCCCGCCTGATCTCAATAAAACCTAAAAGTTGTGAGGAAAGATACCCGCCGACGAAACCACCGAAATGGGCCAGATTATTCACAGCCGGGGTCAAAAAGCCGAAAATAAACAAAACCAGGGTCCAGGTTCCTACCTGACGATAAATGGCTGCACCCAAAACGCCGCCGCGTTTTCTACCGTAATAGACCAACGCACCCAGCAGGCCGAATATTGAGCCGGAAGCGCCGACGGCGAAGGGGATGTTGACAATGTCTGAAACAAAAAATCCGCAGATGCCGGCGATGGTAAAAATGAGAAATGTGCGGGAGATGCCGTAAAAATGTTCCACCATGACGCCAATTTGCCGAAGCCAGAGCATGTTGAAAATGATGTGCAGCAAGCTGCCATGCAGATAAATGGCGGTGACCAGGGTCCACCACCGGCCTTGATCGAGAGCATAAGAGCCCGTCATGCCCAGGTGATCGAGTGCTTCGCCGCTGGGGGACAAGAGTCCCAGCATTCCCTGCATTTTAAAAATGGCTGCAGGATCCAGCAGCAGGGATACGGCATACAGTACAATACACAGCCCCATGATGACTGGAGCCAGACTCCCTTGACCCAAAAACTGCTGCAGCATCGGTCCAAATCCCCACAGTCCCGGATTTTTTCTGCCGCAATGAATGCATTCTTTCGCGTTCACGGATACGAGTCGTCCGCAGTTGGGACATACCATTGAACCTTTTGTTTTTCGAATGGCCATAAAAACCTTTATATTGATCATTGCGCCAATGAAGTCAATCAACCAGAGTTTGATAAAAACTCTTGTAATTATGAACAAAATTAGTCAATTTTCATGGCAATAAAAAGAAATTTTACGTGTGCTGATAAATCGTGAATAATAAAGAGGAGTATTATGAAAATCGGTATTGTCGGATTATCCTTGTCAGGGAAAACAACGCTATTTAACGCCCTGACCGGCTCTCAAGTTGATACGACAGCTTTTATGAGCGGCAAAGGTGATGCGCACCGCGCCGTGATATCAGTTCCTGATGAACGATTGGATGTGCTGAACGATCTCTTTCAGCCCAAAAAAAAGACCCCGGCGACGATTGAATATATCGATTTGGCGGGATTGAACGCAACTGAACAAAAAAAGACTGGATTCAGTGATCAATTTCTCGGACAGATTCGGCTCGTTGACGCCATCTTGGTCTTGGTGAGACATTTTAAAAACGACAGCGTCCCGCACCCTTTGAATACCATTGATCCTTTGCGGGATTTGGGTATTGTCGAAGCTGAATTTATTCTCAGTGATTTGGGAATCATAGAAAACCGCATGGAACGGCTGTTGCGGCAGATGAAGGCAAAAAAGACCGATCAGGATGCACGTGAATATGAACTCCTCGAACGCTGCAAGGCTTTTCTGGAGGAAGAGAAACCTTTGCGGAATTTGCCCATGTCCACTGAAGAGCAATTTTTGGTTCGCGGGTATCAGTTTTTGACGCAAAAACCGCTCATCGTTTGCGTGAACATTGGCGAAACGGATATTCATAATGATTCGGCTGTTTTGGCCTCGTTCTCTGTTTACCAACAAGCGGGACAAGTTTCAGTGTTGACGGTCTCTGCTCAAATTGAAATGGAAGTTCAGCAACTGACGACGGAAGAGGCCGAGCTTTTCCGCAGCGATCTCGGCATCGTGGATTCCGCAATGGGGCGCCTGGTCCGCGAATCCTATGATTTGGTTGGACTGATTTCTTTTTTCACCGTCGGCAGCGATGAGGTGCGCGCCTGGACCATCCGACGTCACACAGTGGCGCCCTTGGCAGCAGGAGCGATTCACACTGACATTGAAAGAGGTTTCATCCGCGCTGAAGTGGTCGCTTATGATGAGTTTATCAGACGCAAAACAATGGCATTATGTCGAACGGATGGTGTACTCAGACTGGAAGGAAAAGAGTACATCGTCAAGGATGGGGATATTATCAATTTTCGCTTTGCCGTGTAATCGGGCAAATCGCCGAATCATTTTTCGATCTGAGGATTCGATTGCTTCCGCGGGGATCGTTTTGATGTTTTTTTCAACCAGCTGTTTTTGTTTTCAGCTGCTCGAAATTTTACGATGCGGCTGATTAACTCGTAAGGCAATGGTTTATTCAACGGAAATTGTACTGAACCCTTGGCTCCTTTGTAGGTCGACAATTCTTCTCTGAATGAGTCAATGCCGCTTGGCGCCGGATAAAATCCGATATGGTTCTTGTAGGCGGCAAAATGAACAAGATTACCATGCAGCGCAAAGGTCGGCATTTGATAACTTAATTTTTCTTCCGCCTCCGGAGCGGCTTCCTTTATTGTCCGTCGAAGCTCGGCGAGAATCTCCTGCACCTGAGGCGGAAATTGCGAGATATAGTCGTCAATCGACTGACACTGATGATTTCTTTCCATGATATCCCTCAAACGAAAAAAATCGATCCTGATGATGATCCTTTATTTTTATAATTTAACGAGAGGATTGCAAAAAATCAAGCCCGCCGGTCGGGCGGGCTTGGCTGGATGAAACGAAGATTATTGAATGTTGTCATCTGCTCCAATTGGCGCAGAATGAATGGACAATAAATTACATCACGAACAGCATTTCGGAATATTTGGGCAACGGCCACAAATCATCCGGCACCAGCTTTTCCAGTTCATCGACAGGTTGGCGGATTTGAAGCAGCAATTCAGCGACCTGATCGGCGAAGAATTTGGCTTTTCGGGGAAGATCATCGATCTCCTCCGCTTTTTCCACGGTATGCCGAATAGATTGTAAACCGCTGTACAATGCCGCAATTCTCGACGAAACCTGTTCAAGCAGATCTTTTTCATAGTCAAAACCAGTATCGGAGATGGCGCTTTTTAACTCTTTCATGGATTTCACCACTTCCAGCAGTTGCTGTTGATAGGTGATTGCTGCAGGAAGCACGCGGGTTTCGGCCAGGTCGCAAAAAGTTTCCGCTTCGATTTCCAAGGATGTTATATACTGCTCCAGCTTGGTGGAGTAGCGGGAAAAAATCTCGCGCTCGGTGAATACACCCTGATCAACCAGCATTTTGACATTTTTCGGATGGACAAAGGCGTCAAATGCATAAGCTGACTTTTTAATGTTCGGCAGTCCGCGTCGCTCGGCTTCATCCGCCCATTCCTGGCTATAATTATTCCCTTCAAAACGGATGGATTCAGTTTCAACGATGTATTTTTTCAAAACTGAAAGCACCGCTTCTTTGAACGTCTTACCGGCGCTGATTTCATTTTCAATTTCGTCTGCTAACAGGTTGATCGATTCAGATACTGAGGCACTCAAAATAGTGTTGGGCAGGGAAACAGACGCCGAAGAGCCGACAGCGCGGAACTCGAATTTCGAACCGGTGAAGGCAAAGGGCGAGGTGCGGTTACGGTCCGTATGATCGCGGAAAATGGACGGCAGTTTGCTGAGTCCCAGATCTATGATGTACTCATCGGCGGAGCTGAGCGGCACGCCGGATTTGATCTGATCCAGAATGCGGGAGAGTCGTTCGCCGAGAAAGACCGAGATGATGGCCGGCGGCGCTTCATTGGCGCCGAGGCGATGGTCGTTACCCGCAGAGGCGATCGACATGCGCAGCAGGTCGCCGAATTTATGCACCGCCCTCAAGGTGGAGACGAGGAAGACCAGGAACTGCAGGTTCTGTTCCGGCGTGTTCCCGGGATCGAGCAGATTGAGGCCGTCGGAATCTTCCATTGACCAGTTGTTGTGTTTGCCGCTGCCGTTGATGCCTGCAAAGGGTTTTTCATGCAGCAACACTGCCAAACCATAGCGGGTGCCGACTTTTTTCAGCACCTCCATCGTTAACTGATTACGATCAGAGCCGACATTGGCTTCACCGTAAATAGGAGCGATTTCAAACTGATGCGGCGCGACTTCATTATGGCGCGTTTTTGCGGGTACACCGAGTTTATACAATTCTTTTTCCGCATCCTGCATAAAGGCGAGCACGCGATCCTTGATGGCGCCAAAATAGTGATCTTCCAATTGCTGGCCTTTGGGCGGTTTGGCGCCGATGAGCGTTCTGCCGGTATGCTGAATATCCGGCCGCAGATTATAAAAAGCCTTGTCAATCAGGAAATACTCCTGCTCAGTTCCGATAGTCGTGGTCACGCGGGTTGCTGTTGTGTTTCCGAACAACTTGAGCATTCGCAGGGCGGAGTGACTGATGGCTTCCATAGAACGCAGCAGCGGGGTCTTTTTATCCAATGCCTCGCCGGTATAGCTGATAAATACCGAAGGGATGCAGAGAATACCTCCGCGTGGTCCTTGAACAATGAAAGCCGGACTGGATGGATCCCACATCGTATAGCCGCGCGCTTCGAAAGTGGTGCGCGAGCCGCCGCTGGGAAAAGAGGAGGCATCCGGTTCACCCTGTACCAATTGATTGCCGCGGAATCGTTCGACCGGAACGCCTTCGTCGAATTCTAAAAAGGCATCATGCTTTTCCGCGGTGAGTCCGGTCTGCGGTTGAAACCAGTGGGTATAATGGCTGACGCCTTTGCTCATCGCCCATTCTTTCATCGCATGAGCCACGGTGTTGGCGATGTTCATGTCGAGTTTTTCGCCCTTTTTAATGGTGGCCAACAGTTTTTTAAAGGTATCTTTGGGCAGCTTTTCGCGCATCGTCTGTTCGTTAAAGGTGTTTTCACCATAATATGCTGTCGTACAGACGGCAGGTTCAGGTGCGATGGGGGCTTGATCAGCCAAATCAATCAGGATTTTTTTCCTGGCGCTGATCGAAGGTAAAGTGGTAGACATACAATCTCCTATATTATTCAGGTTATGCATTATGATAAAATTGGTTGTTCAAATCGTGTTGCCGGCATTTTCAAATCGCTGTACCCCCGCGCTCCTCTGTACGAATCCGGATGCACTCTTCCAGAGGGGTAATAAAGATTTTTCCATCGCCGACTTGGCCGCTTTTGGCTGAATTCAAAATAGCGTTGACTGTTATGTCGACAAATGCATCATTGACGGCGATGTCAATGCGGATTTTAGGAATCAGATTGGGGATCACTTTCTTGCCGCGATAAATTTCGATCGTTTCCTGCCTGCCATGTCCAGAGACGCGGCTGACGGTAATGCGCGTTATCTCAGCCTCGATGAGCGCCTCGCGAACCGCATCCAGTTTATCTTCACGAATAATGGCTGTGATGAGTCTCATGAAACACTCCCTTAGTTTGCGTTCAAAAGGCCGTAACCATGCTCTCCATGATAACTCATGTCGAGTCCGGCCATTTCTTTTTGTTCAGTGGTTCGCAGGCCGATCGTTTTATCAATCAGCAGAACCAATATCCAGGTCAACAATCCCGCATATACGATGGCTATGCCGACGGCGGTTGCCTGTACCCCAAATTGCTGCCAAAGCGACCACGTGCCTGCATTGGCAGTGACTGCGGCCCACCAACTCGGTCGAATGAAAAAAGTCAATGCTAATGCTCCTGTGATTCCGCCGATGCCGTGTACACCAAAGGCATCGAGGCTGTCGTCATATCCCAGCTTGTTTTTGATGATAATAGCGAGGTAGCAGAGAATCGCTGCAATAATGCCCAGAGATAACGCGCCCACAGGTTGCACCACGCCGGCGGCCGGAGTGACAGCGACCAGTCCTGCCAGAATTCCCGATGCAAATCCCAGTGCCGTCGCTTTGCCCTGATGCAATCCTTCGATGACCATCCAGGTGAGCGCGCCTGCGGC
>RPQV01000071.1 GCA_003818595.1 Calditrichota bacterium | reverse complement strand
GGCTGTCCTGCTTTCACCGAATGAATATGAGCCGCATCAACCGGCATCTGCACCACAAATGTGTCATTTTTACAGAGATGAAGTTTTTCTCCCAGGCTGTCAACGGGCTGGACCAAAATCCCGGAAAACGGAGCATGAATCATTGAGGCTGCTGCCTTGCTGTTGAGCAGGGATAACTCGCTGGCGGCAGCGGTTATTTGCGTCTGAATAATCGATAAAAGTTCAGATTTCTCTCCTGACCTGGCTGAGCGCAAACCGGCTTCCCGCAAAGCCACCTCGATTTCATAGAGCTGATTCTGCGCTTCGGTAATTTCGAGTTCCTGCCTGCTGATGACTTGTTTGTTGTACAACTCCCGCTGGCGTTCGACAATCGGCCGATAAGCTGCTAATTGCGCTTTTGAGAATTGCAGCTCCTGATCTGCTTCTTCCTGCTGGGCTCGCTTGAGCCCGGTGCTTTGAGCACTGAGCTGAGCTCTGGCTTGTGCCAGATCACCCTGCAGATTGGTGATGCGGTATTGATCCTCAAGAGAAATAAACTGGGCAACCAACTCCCCTTGATTCAACGACTGACCAATTGTTAATCCGTCTTTGAGGGAAAACGTAATATAGTCTGGACGACTCAGGTGGAATAACTCGACCTGCTGCTTTTGAATCAAACCGTTGCTTTTCAAGAGCGTACTGAGCTTGTCCTGCTCCAGGTGAACAATCGTCCATTCATATTGTGAGGCAATTCTTGCCGGCCCGGTTATTTTTTCATTGAATCGAACGATGAGCGATAAAACAACCAACACCGTGACAACAATCAAGATCCAAAAACCGATTGTCTTTTTATTTAAACTCTTCATTTTGGAATCACGTTCATGTGAGATTTATCTTTATTGATTTATCGGGGAAACAAAAATATATTCAAACATACAATTTATAATATTATATCCAAATTTGCAAATACTATGTCGGGGAAGATCAATTATTATCGAAATAGATTTGCGCTATCCTATATTATAAAGTTTTTCATAAAGACTCCCGGCCGGGAAAGTTGAAAGTATCAGCTTGGCCTCCGATCTACCTGTTCGGGTAAAGCGCAAACATTTGACTAGCTAGACGGTTCACACCATGAAGATGTTTCGAACGATTTCTATGATGACGTCCGGGGTGGCGCCCTTTCTGCCGCATTCGCTTAACCGATCAAAAAATATTGATTCTTAACATTTTACTTGCTAATTTTACCATGCCGACATTATTCGGGAACCGAAATGTGTTTCCGGCAATTAAAAGAGGTGCATGAAGGCCGATATGGAAATCCTCGAACAAGTGGTTCAGGTTTGCAGACACGCACAGCACGTCGGCGTGCTCAGCGGCGCCGGAATATCTGCTGAAAGCGGTGTGGCTACCTTTCGGGGCGAGAATGGTATCTGGAACAAAATCAATCCGCTGGAATTAGCCAGTATGCAGGCGTTCATGCGCAATCCGGAACGAATTCTGGAATGGTATAACCATCGCCGCGAAATCATCCTGTCGGTGCAGCCCAACGCTGCTCATTTCACCTTGGCGGCAATGGAAAACCATTATCCTCGGTTTGCCGTGAGCACTCAAAATATTGACGGCCTACACCAACGCGCCGGAAGCCGCTGCGTCCAGGAGCTGCATGGAAGCATCCTCCGCAACCGCTGCACAGATTGCGGTGAAATGGCCGAGGTCGACCCTGTTGCGGAAGTAACGACCCCTCCGCGCTGTCATTGCGGCGGATTGATCAGACCAGACATTGTCTGGTTTGGAGAGATGCTTCCCGAAGCGGCACTGACGGAATCCGTCCAGGTCGCCCGACAGGCGGATGTTTATTTTTCGATCGGCACGTCCGCTGTGGTCTATCCGGCTGCGCAATTGCCTTATGAGGCTCTGGAGCGCGGCGCCTATGTGATCGAAATCAATCTGGAACCTACTGACCTGTCAAACGTCGTTCATGCCAGCTTGCGGGGCAAAGCGGGGGAGATTTTACCCCGACTTTGGCAAAAGGTGTTGATGGATTCGTAAATAACGATAATATGAAAAGCAAAATATCGATAATTTTATTGCCGTTTTTGTTCCTGTTCTCCGGATGCGCCTATTATAATACATTTTATAATGCGACCAAGTTTTACAAAGATGCGGAAAAGGAACGGAAAAAACGGGAAAAGACCCAGGTCGTTGAACTCTCCGCTGAAGAAGAAGAGCAGCTGAAAAAGACGGGCCGCTCCGGCGCCGATGAACAGAATCGCGCGGGACAACAGGAAATGCAAAAATATCAGCAGGCCATCGAAAGGGCTTCACGCGTTTTGGAATATTTCCCTGAAAGTCGATGGGTTGATGATGCGCTGATATTGTTGGGCAAGTGTTTTTACTATCGAAGAGACTTCAAAAAGGCAGACCGCAAATTTGATGAATTGATGCAGCTCTATCCCAACAGCGATTTCGTTCCCGAAGCCCGCTTGCTCAAGGCGAGAACATTTATCGGGATGGAGAATTATGACATCGCCGAACAACAATTAACAGATCTGGCAGATGATGAAAATGTACCCAAAAGGGTTCGTGAACAAGCGAAATATGAGCTTGGGGGATTGTATCTGCAGAAGCAAAATTTTGTAAAAGCGGCGGAAAACTTTCGCAGCTCATCCCGATCCGCAGATGATAAATTGATCCAGGCAATGTCTCTTTATCGCCTGGGGGACTGTCTCATCCGTTTGAAGCAATATGAAGAAGCCCCCGAAGTCTTTCGCAAAGCCATCAAAGAAGCTCCCAATGAAGACTTTAATTCGCAGGCTATGTTCAAATTGGCTCAGGCTTATAGCCTGTCCGGAGATTATGATCGGGCGATCAAAACGTTTCGTTCTTTGCTGTCGAAAGAATTTGAGGAAAAGCGTATACCCCGCATCAAGCTGGAGCTGGCCGAGAATCTGCGCCAAAAGGGCGACCTGGCGGAAGCGCTCAAATGGTATGATGAAATTATCGAGCTGCACAAGCGCACCGACGCATCGGCGCGGGCCTATTACGCCTTGGCGGAGGTGGAGGAATTTATCCGCAGCGATTATAAAAAAGCCAAAGAAAATTATGATTTGGTGAGAAGTGAATTTTCCAGTTCGTTGATCGCACCCCGGGCGCAGGAACGATCAAACAATATCCGCACATTGCTGGAATTGCGCAATGACATCGCCAGACTGGAAGGAAAGGCAGTTGATACTGATTCAACCAGCGAGGCCGGTGGAAACGGCAAAGAAGATGTGCGCGACGATGGCCCCATCGAAATGAGTATGGACGGCATGTGGGTGAATTATATCGGGCGTGACCGTCCTCCCCCGATCACCTTAACTGATTTAACCGAATCCGATCGTCTGCGACAGGAAGCGGCTAAAGCCAAAGAGCTGGAATCAGCGGCTCTGGGCGATTCAACGGCGACTGACAGCACCAAGTTGGCGGCGGTTCAGGTCGACAGCACTCAATTGGCCAAGCAGGCAGAAGAAGAAAAGCTGAAAAAGGAAAAGGAGCTGTCGGGAAAATTTCTCTCTTTGGCGGAAGTGCTGATGTTCAGCTTCAATCTGCCGGATTCAGCCATCAAGTATTACCAGGTGGTCGTTGACAGACATGTCGACAGCACTCAAACCGCTCGTGCTCTGTATTCCTTATCTTATATCTATAAAGAGGTGCTGAAAGATACTTCGTTGTCAAAACTGGTACTGCAGAACATTGTCGAGCTCTTTCCCGATACTCAGCATGCTGAGGGAGCGCGCAAAATTCTCGGCCTGCCGCTGAACGCCGACCGTGTCGACTCGGCGGCGGTGCTTTTTCAACAGGCCGAAAATGAGATTTTCGAGCATCAAAACTATACTCTCGCTTTCGCAATCTTTGATTCCGTGCAGAAAACTTTTCCAACCTCTGATTTCGCGCAAAAAGCCGCCTATGCGAAGGCCTGGTATTATGAGACCTCCCTGTTTCGTCTTGAGGAAGCGGTCGCCGCTTATGAATCTTTGGTCGTTCGCTATCCCGACTCTCCTCTGATCAATAAAGTAAAGCCTAAACTGGCAGCAGTCGATCAGGTTCGTAAACAAAAAGAGGCAAAAGAAAAAGCCATAGCGGATTCGCTCGCAAAGATTGAACAGGTTGAAAAGGATAAACTCGCTGCCGCCGCCAAAGCGGAAACGACTGTCGAGGACTCGACCTCGGGGGACCTCAAGCCTCCCGCCGAGGGAACTCTCAACGGCGCTGGCGAACAGTCAAATTTGACGCTGACAAAAGATTCAACGAAAACAAATGAAGCGGCGCCGCCCCAGTCCCGGCAAAATGCGCCCAATGTTGTTGAAGGCGATTCTTCAACGACGGTGACCGATTCGCTTAAAGAGACATCTTCACCAGCGCAGCCGCCTGCGGAAAATGGGGTCAATAGCAGTCAGGATTCCAGTTCTTCCGCTCAGCCTGAAAAGAACAAGGCGCTTCGAACTCCCACGCAGAATCAGCCGGGAACCACGAACAATAAGATCAAATAACAAGGATTCATTCATGGCCGTGATCCCGCTCAACACCCACGATCATCAGCCAATTCGTCTTTGCAGGTCCGAGATTGTCAGCATCACTGAAATTGCATGGGAAACCTTTGTCCTGCGGTTGAAAGAACCTGCCCTGAGCCAAAACGCTCATCCGGGTCAATTTGTCGAAATCAGGGTGCCTCGCTGCGCGGATATACTATGGAGAAGACCGTTCAGTATTCACGATGCCGATGGCGAGGCTGAAACAATCGATATACTTTTTCATGCCGTCGGTCGTGGAACCGAAGCGTTGAAGCACCTGCAGGTTGGGGATGTTCTCGATCTTCTCGGTCCCTTGGGCAATTCGTTTCATATCGACGATCATCTCACCGAGGCGATCATCGTCGCCGGTGGTTTGGGCATCGCTCCCTTCAAATTGTTTTTGCGGAAAACTCGGCAGCGAAATGTGCCGACGACGCTCTTTTACGGTGTCGGCAAAAAAGAGCAGCTTTGTCGTCTTGATGATTTTCAACCTTCTGCTCAGGTGCGGGTGAGTTCGGTGGACGGCTCAGTCGGTTCGCGGGGAATGGTCACTGATTTATTGATTGAACATCTGCGCACTGTGCCTGATATGGAGCGCAAATGCTTGTTTGTCTGCGGGCCTACGCCCATGCTGCGCAAAGTACAGGAGATTGCTGCTCAATTTCAGATCAAGGCGCAGGTCTCAGTGGAAACTATCATGGCCTGCGGATTCGGTGTTTGTGTTGGCTGCGCAGTCCCCATGCGTTTTCCTGATCCGGGCAAGAAGGAGTATTTTTTAGCCTGTAAAGAGGGACCGGTATTTAATATGGAAGAGATCATCATTCATGATTGACATGTCGGTGAAGATCGGCCCGCTGCGGCTGCAAAATCCGATTATGACCGCCAGCGGCACCTTTGGTTACGCGGAAGAGTTTAAGGATATCATCCCGCTCAACCAATTGGGCGCTGTGATCACGAAAACCGTCACCGTGGAACCTCGTCCCGGCAATCCCCCGCGTCGAATCGTCGAATTGAATAACGGTATGTTAAACTCTATTGGCCTGCCCAATGTCGGCGTTGAACAGTTCATCATTGAAAAACTTTATTTCCTGCAGTCGCTGAAAACAACGGTCATCGTTAATGTCGCCGGTAAAACCGGAGACGGCTTTGTTGAATGCGTCCGGCGTTTGGAAGACGTTGACGGGATCGCAGGATATGAATTGAATTATTCCTGTCCCAATGTCAAAGAGGGAGGTCTCAGTTTCAGCAGCAACGCCGCCACCGCCGCGCAGGTGACGCGGGCGGTACGCAGGGTCGCCAAACGTCCTCTGATTGTCAAGCTCACTCCCAACGTCACCTCGATCAGCGAAATCGGTCTGGCGTGTCAGGAAAACGGTGCGGATGCGGTCTCCGCCATCAACACTCTGGTTGGAATGGCGGTGAATGTCAAGACCCGTCGTCCCAAACTTGCCACCATCACCGGCGGTTATTCCGGACCGGCGATCAAGCCGATCGCTCTGGCCAAGGTCTATGAGTTGGTGAGCAAATTAACGATTCCCGTGATCGCGATCGGCGGCATTGCCACCGTTGAGGATGTCCTGGAGTTCCTGATTACCGGTGCTTCGGCGGTGCAGCTCGGAACGGTGAATTTTTATGATCCCGGTGCCAGTGTACGCATTATCGACGAATTGCACGCATATTGCATTCAACATCAGCTCGGCTCTTTGTCCGAGATCATTGCGACACTTAATATTTCGAGGTAAAATGAAAAAAGTATGCGGCCTTATATGTGTACTTTATTTGTTATGCCTGCCCAGCGGATGCATTCCCTATTATGAACCAGCAGGATACGGCGAAACGATCGGACAGGACAGCGCAAAAAATACGCCCGAGTCCTACGGCCCGATCCGGGGAATTGCTTCTTTCATGGCCGACGAGATGCAGGGGAAACAAACCGCCAGCGGTGAAATATTCAATCTGCGGGAACTCGTGGCGGCGCATCGATCTCTGCCATTTGGAACGCAGGTGCGGGTGACCAATCTGAAAAATGATAAAAGCGTGGTTGTGCGTATCATCGATCGGGGCCCGTTTGTTACCGGCCGGGTCATCGATGTCTCTTTCCAGGCGGCCAAAGAGTTGGGCTTTTTGGACTCCGGGACAACTGAAGTGGAACTGAGTGTGGTCAGATAACGACTATTCAAACTGAGGATCTTGTGAACTATAAAGCCTTTGCCGTTCGTACGCTCGTCGCCGTGATTTTCGGACCATTGATTGTTCTTTGCTTTTGGTGGGGTCATTATTTTCTGCTGGGATTGGTGTTGCTCATCGTCCTTTTATCCTACTGGGAATATGCCCGACTGGTTGAACGCAAAACCATGCAGGCGCAGCTTGTCCCCGGATTGCTTGCCGTCCTGAGTGGAGTTTTGTTGGTCTATTTTCTTCCATCAGCCCTGGTGGCCTGGATTTTCTTTTTCGGCACGCTCTTTTTCTTTGTCGAAATGTATCGTAAAAAGGGCTCCGCGGTTCTCAATCTCGCGGCAACCTTTTTCGGCTCGATCTATTTCACCCTGTTTGTCGGCAGTTTCCTGCTCCTGCGACAGCTTCCCGCATTGTTCGGCCTCACCTATGACGCTGCCGGCAGGTGGATGCTCCTCATTGTCTTGGGAACCTGGCTGTGCGATACCGCTGCCTATTTATACGGTTCCTATTTCGGCCGCCATAAACTGATTCCGCGCATCAGTCCCAACAAGAGCATCGAAGGCACCATCGCCGGTTTTATCGCCGCGATTCTAGCGGCGTATATTTGTCACCTCTGGTTTGTCCGCGATCTGCCGCTGATTCATTCTCTGGTGCTGGGCGCCATTGTCGGCTCTTTCGGCCAATATGGAGATCTGTTCGAGTCCATGTTAAAACGCGATGTCGATGTCAAGGATTCCTCCAGACTCATTCCCGGACATGGGGGAATTCTGGATCGATTTGACAGTCTGACGATCTCAATCCCCATGGCCTATCTCTATCTCCGCTTCGTCGTCCTGACCTGAAATGCATCAGCATGGCGACAGTCGATGCGGAATGTTCATTCCTGTTGCTTGCCATGGACACCCAATAGATTTAAAGTCCGGAAATCGGATTTACCGCGATAATATTTCTTCAACACCCTCTCAAAAAGAGAATCCTTATCGGCGACAATCGAGAATAACGTCATGCACGACCTCAGCTTCAAGTCATCGGGAGATCCGAATATCTGCAAAGCCGATTTGCCTTCAACTTCCATCAGTGCGGCGCAGCAATTCAATAGCCGCGCCCCCAGAATCGGATGATGTAGATAGGCCGCGGCTTCCGCTCGGCTGTGAATGGCGTAATAAGCCGCCATGCCGCTTCTGCCGAGTCCGGCTATTTGCGGAAAGATGAACCACATCCAATGGCTATTTTTCTTCCCGCCATGGATTTCCGCGAGCGCTCTATCGTATATATCCTCCTGCGCTTCAACGAATCGCGATAACTGGAACTCGTCTCGTTCACTCAATTGATCAGACATCATCTATTAGCCTTTGTTAGCCATCAATCCTATTTTGATCTTTAATAAAGCTCAGCGTTCAAAATAGACGCCGTCCTTTTCCAGCGCTTCTCTTAATGGCGTGTAGGAAAGCTCGCGCGTTCCGCATGATTCGGCAGCGCACAGGGCCGCCGCCGTGCCGACCGCCTGCCCTTGCGCCATGCAGCTGACGGTATTTCGGGTGGACATATGCGCGCGATGATCGGAAGTGATCATCATGCCGGCGGCATAGAGATTTTCGACCCCCCTGACGCATAATGCGCGATAAGGGATGCCGTAAGTGCCGCCATCCTTGATCTGAAAACGGGGGGCAAAATCATGAAAACCGTAGACAAACACGTCGTCGTCAAAGTGACGACCATCGATGACATCCTCGTGTGTGATATCATAATCGCAGGAAATGAGCCGGCCGCGACGGATGCAGAGGGACGGGCTGGTGCGGGCAATGAACGCCTTTTCAAATCCCGGCACATATTGCCGCAACAGTTCCGAGCCTTGAGCCATGCGCTGACGGATCTCGATTTCCGCCGCTGCCACATCATCTCGATTGACGACACTCCCGGGAATTTTATAGTTGCACTTGACGTACATCAGATAATTGTCACGTACAGTGGTGGTGATCATGGACATGCCGATCTTTTTGGCCTTCTCGGAGAATTCGGGAATGTTCAATTCCTCAGCGCCCACCCGCACCAGCTTGTTTTCCTCGCCGCTGCGCGGGCCGCGACATATTTGTCCGATGGCGCTGTGAGATTCGAGAAATTTATAATAATCATCAATCGAGGCATTCGCCAGGCTGAAGCTGTTGCAGCTGTCATAGTCATTGGGAACCGTGAACTCGGCATGGGCGTGGGCGCACAGATCGCCGTAGCCCGTGCAATCGATAAAACTCTTGGCCATGATGGCTTCGCGGCCGGAACGACTTTCGGTGATCACTCCCTGAATACAGCCGTCGCTGACGATTGCTCCCGCCAACAGGGTGTTCACCGCGACAAAAACGTTGGCCTCTTTCAGCATGTTAAACGCCAGCAGCTTGTACTGCTCCGTATCGATCGCGGTACAGATCGAGTCATATCCGCGACCGGTTTCCATTTCCGGATAACCGGTGCAGCCGCCCATTTCGGTCAACCGATCCATAAACTCTGCCGGAATCCCGCGAATGACCTTGCGCTTGGCGCACCCCGGAAAAGCGGTGTAAAGATTGTAAAAACTGTGAATTGCGGTGCCGCCTTCGACAGCTATGCCGCCACAATACCCTTTTGATTCGATCAGCATGGTCCTGGCGCCCTGCCGTCCGGAAGCTATAGCCGCGAACAGCCCGGCGGTGCCGCCGCCTGCGACGACGACATCAAAATGCCGCAGCGGCAGCTTTTTCGACGGCTCCTCATAGAACTCCTTTGACTCCGGTTCCTGAATATTGATCATTGACTGGCCCGCTGCCAGTCCTGCCGGAAGCCCGGTTCCCAGTATCAGCATCTGCCTGGAAAATCGGCGACGATTCATAGATACTCCTTATTCATTCATGAAGGTGACTGCTCATTTGATATCATGCTATTTTCAGTTCATTCGATCTTTACGTTGAATTCTCCTGATATCTGTATTAATGCTTCGGGACAAGCCAGGCAACTTACCGCACCATCGACCAAAGTCATTTCGAATTCACCCCGCCATCATCAGGAAAACCATCAAGATACTAGCGATTCTCATAACGTGCTTCCATTAAAAGATTGACCGACTTTACCATTCTGCCTGTATACTGGCTAGAACGGTACATCGAGTCCCATGCTGAACGCCAGATTTTCCAAGGGTGAAGGCGCCTTTTGGGTTTTTGTGCTCTTTGACTCTTCCTCAAAAATATTCAATGCAAAAGACGTCAGCGAGCTGCGTATGCCGATCCTTATCCATATTGGCTTGGGCAGCCATTTGCACATCGACGACCGAACGGCGACGCCGCCGCCGAGATGCGAGACCACGCGAAAAGGTGTGCTCGAATTTAACTCGTTGCTGACCGCATCGACCCATTGAATATAACCGAAATTGACTCGAATCGGGAGTTTGGGGAGCGGGAAATCAGTATAAGCGCCGAAATGGACTGTCAATAGATCGGGGAATGATCTGGGGATTTCAGTTCCCATAAAAACACCAAAGATGAGAAAATGAAGCCCGAATGAAACAGCATGATACCCGCCGAGTTTCAGCTCGCCGCTTTCGCTCGAAGAGAGGGTGTCCTTGGTAAATTCATGCAGTGTCAGATTGACGTTTCCGCTCACTTCCGGAGATGTGCTCAGGTCGAGTCGGACGTCGGAAAAGAGATTTTCCTGCGGATAACCTATCGTTGTCACCGTTGTGATGTCATAATTTCCGCTGATGGTTCCTTTAAAGC
>RPQV01000070.1 GCA_003818595.1 Calditrichota bacterium | reverse complement strand
CTTGAACAGGATTGATCATCGGGTACAGACGCAAAAATGACAGCAGATGGCAACAGCAGACCCGTCTTTTCAAAACAATCGATGATTCATGATCACTTGGAATCCGTCGTGAAACGTCATTTGCGCTCCTACTATTTGAAGCCGCCGTTCGAACACACCAAACTGGCATTCATGCGGGTGAGCGAGCTGACGTCCGTCCAACAGAAACCACTGATATTGGATTCCGGTTGCGGAACAGGGGAGAGTTCTTTTCACTTGGCGGCTAGTCATCCCGATCACTGGATCATTGGAGTCGATAAATCCGCAGTCAGGATCGACAAGGCAATCAACAAAAAGATTCCGGACAATCTGTTGTTCATTCGTGCCGATCAGTTTGATTTTTGGCGGCTTGCTGCGGACGCGAACCTGGTATTTGAAAGCCATTTTTTATTTTACCCCAATCCCTGGCCAAAAAAAAGTCATCTGATGCGTCGAATTCACGCTCATCCTGCATTTAAGGATTTGCTGCATATTTCCCATAATCTGGTCCTGCGCAGCAATTGGCGTATATATGTCGAAGAATTCGCGGCGGCATTTGAATTTGTCACTGGCAGCGTCGGAGAGATGACACAAATCCATCCGCAGGTTGCCGTCAGCTTGTTTGAGAAAAAATTTTTAGCCAGTGGATTTGATCTTTATGAATTTCGTTGTTGTTCAAAAATGCAGGGATGCGAACGTGGTCATTGATTTGAATGCATTGGGTTGGAACTCTTTTTTCCAAAGCCAATGGGAAAAAAGGAATGAAGAAGGTCTACAGGCGGGTCGCGTTTCGCTGCAACACAAGAAACGTTACAAAATTCTCACAGAAAATGGAGAGTTCGACGCGGTGATCGCGGGCAAATTGCGCCACGATTCGGACTCTATTGCTGATTTTCCCGTTGTCGGCGATTGGGTAGCGGCAAAATTGCAGGTCGAAGAAGATAAAGCCGTCATTCACGCCGTACTGCCTCGACACAGCAAATTATCGCGCGATACCAGCAGCCGCCTCGCCAGGCGCAAAATTGCCGACGAGCAGGTAATGGTCGCCAATGTTGATATGATTTTCCTGGTGGCTGCTTTGAATGAAGAACTCAATCTTCGTCGAATCGAACGATATCTGGCCATGATTGGGGACAGTGGAGCTGTTCCGGTGGTGATTTTGAATAAAGCTGATCTCCAGCAGGAAAAAGAACAGATACGCCGGGCCATCGCTTCCGCCTTGCCCGGGGTAGACATCATTCTCACCAGTGCTTTGACCGGCGAAGGCGTGGAATCATTACTGGTTTATTTTGAAAAAGGCAGAACAATCGCCCTGATGGGATCTTCAGGAAGCGGTAAATCGACATTGATCAATGCCATTTTGGGGCAGGAAAAGCAAAAGGTTGTCGGAATCAGCCGGTACAAGGATCGTGGCCGGCACACCACCACCTTTCGAGAGATGATACTTTTCGAACGAGGCGGAATCATCATCGATAATCCGGGAATGAGATCAATTCAAATCTGGGATGGAGAGACAAACCTTGTGCGCTCATTCGAGGATATTGATATTTTGAGCAAAGAATGTCGTTTCAGTGATTGCCGGCATGAGAACGAACCAGGTTGCGCTGTTCAGGATGCGATTGCCAATGGCACTATTGCCTCAGAGCGGTATCAAAATTACCTCAAGCTGCAAAAGGAATTGGCTTTTCGTGCACGGAGAGAAAACAGGGGGACGAGGGACAGCAGCAAAAAAAAATGGAAACAAGCGGCCAAGTCGACGCGTCAAAAGCGTCAAGAAGGATGATGAATCTGATGAAAATGAATTCCCTCATTCAATTGCCAGTTCCGGCGATACTCTGCCTATTGATGACCGTATCTACGGCGCAATCGGCTGCTGATGTCAACGAATATCTTTCAATGTGCGACGCTTCGGCTGCTTTCGCCTTTGATGAACAGCATTTTATTGTCGCCAACGATGAAGACAACACTCTACGCATCTTCCGCGTGGACCGCAGGGAACCTGTCCAGTCATTCGATCTTTCGGGATTTTTGGGGATACGCCATGACGGCAAAAGCCCGGAGGCCGATTTGGAAGGAGCGGCGAAATTAGGAGATTATTACTTTTTTATCTCCTCTCATGGTCGTGATGCCAAAGGAAGATTGCGTGAAAACAGACATTGTTTTTTTGCGGTTCAAGTCGATAAAAGAGAAAATGATTTTGTGATCCGACCTGTGGGCCGAGTCTATAAACATCTGTTAGATGATCTGATCATGGTTGAGGAATTGAAAAAGGTCGGTCTACCTGATTTTTATCAACCGCATGTGCCCAAACACGAACAGTTAGAACCCAAACACCTCGGTGTTAATATCGAAGGCTTGTCGGCTTCTGCGGATGGCAAATCATTGTTGATCGGCTTTCGCAATCCCATACCGCAGGGTAAAGCGATTCTGATCGCTTTGAATAATCCCATGTCGGTGGTTTTGGAAGGGTTGGCGCCGTCATTTTCTTCGCCGCTTTTTCTGGATCTCAATGGTTTGGGAATACGCAGCATCGATTATCTTTCATGGTTAGATCGTTATTTGATCATTGCGGGTGCGCGCGATGGTTCTGAGAAATCGAGATTGTTTTATTGGTCCGGCGTTGCCGAAGGTGTTCAAGAACTTGGACATCAGGTTCTGCTTAAATCGTGGAATCCCGAAACCTTTTCGGCTTTTCCCGAGCGCTCACGGATTCAGCTTTATAGTGATGACGGCACGCGGCTGCTTGAAAATGCCGCGGGAGAAAAATGCGAGTGTAAAAAATTGCCCGAGCCGGAGCGGAAAAGGTTTCGCGGTCTGTGGTTTAGCTTGGAATGATCATCTCGGCGCTCTTATCTGACGTCAGATTCAGTTTAAAAGAGCGGTCATCGTCGGATGCGCGAAAAATGTCGCCCACAAATCGATGTTGATTTTTAAAAAATTACTTGCATTAGTATGATGAAATATTTATATTTGTGGACGCTTTTTGCGGGAGTAGTTCAGTGGTAGAACACAACCTTGCCAAGGTTGGGGTCGCGAGTTCAAGTCTCGTCTCCCGCTCAAGTCTTGGCGGCGTAGCCAAGTGGCTAAGGCGGAGGTCTGCAAAACCTCTATTCATCGGTTCGATTCCGATCGCCGCCTCCACCAGTGGAGAGTGGCCGGGGTGGCGAAATTGGTAGACGCAAGGGACTTAAAATCCCTCGGGGCGCAAGCTCCATGCCGGTTCGATTCCGGCCCTCGGCACAAAGGAGTGTTTCGCTCTTTTGAGCTTTTGGCGTGACCCAAGCAGTGCGTTACGAACGACAATTGATGATGAAACAACAAAAGGGCGGTTAGCTCAGTTGGTTAGAGTACTTGCTTGACATGCAAGGGGTCACTGGTTCAAATCCAGTACCGCCCACAAAAATCATGATCTCCAATGCGCCGCCTTCCAAAGGCGGTTTTTGGTTTATACAGGTGACAGCTTGAGAAAGGATTCTTGATTGGCTGATATTCAAATCCGCTTTCCTGATGGAAAAGTGAAAAATTATCCGCACGGTATTGCGGCACAGCAAATACTGCAGGAAATCGGCGGTAGGATTCACAAGGAAGCCATCGCCGTGCAGCTGAATCAGCGCATGATGGATCTTTCAGCGCCGCTGGTGGAAGACGGTGATATTCATTTCATCACCTTCGATGTTCCAGCCGGCAAAGAGGTGTTCTGGCACAGCTCGGCTCATGTCATGGCTCATGCTGTGAAAGAGCTCTTTCCGCAGGCCAAATTTGCGTTCGGCCCGCCGGTCGATGAAGGATTTTATTATGACATAGATCCTGGACAAACACTTTCGACTGAAGACCTGCAGAAAATAGAAGAAAAAATGACGGAAATCGTCCGGCAGGATCAGCCGTTCATCCGCCAGGAAATGTCGCAGGAAGAGGCCCTAACTCTTTTTCGCTCCAGAAATGAATCCTATAAAGTGGAACAAATCGAGCGTCTGGGTGAACCTCCGAGTATATACAGCGAAGGATCATTTATTGATTTATGTCGTGGACCGCATATTCCGTCCACAGGAATGATCCGTTATTTTAAATTGCTCAGCATCGCAGGTTCCTATTGGTTGGGCAATGAAAAGAATGCGGTACTGCAGCGCATTTACGGTATATCATTTCCCAAAAAGTCAATGCTCGATGAATATATCTTGAGAATCGAGGAAGCGAAAAAACGCGACCATCGTCGATTGGGAAAGGAACTTGATCTTTTCAGCATTCAGGATGAATCAGGTCCCGGGCTTGTGCTTTGGCATCCTAAAGGCGCCTTCATTCGTCATAAAATCGAAGAGTTCTGGAAACAGCGCCATCTGGAATCCGGCTATGAATTTGTCAATTCGCCGCACATTGCGCGAAAGAATTTGTGGAATACCAGCGGCCATCTCGATTTTTTCAGTGATAATATGTATTCATCCATGGAAGTGGATGAACAGGAATATCTGGTCAAGCCGATGAACTGCCCGTTTCATCTGTTGATTTACAAGAGTAAAACTCGGAGCTATCGCGATCTGCCCTATCGTTGGGCTGAATTGGGCACTGTATATCGGTATGAACGTTCCGGCGTACTGCACGGGCTGATGCGTGTACGGGGTTTCACCCAGGATGATGCGCACATTTTTTGTCGTCCTGATCAACTCGATGACGAGGTGCGAGGTCTCATCGATTTTTCAACGGGAATACTAAAGGCATTCGGTTTTGAAACGATCGATGTTTATCTTTCGACAAGACCCGAAAAGTATGTCGGTGAGATCGAGAATTGGGATCGCGCAACTGAAGCCCTGCGCAAAGGGCTGGAATCGTCTGGAATTGCTTATCAGGTTGATCCCGGCGAGGGTGTTTTCTACGGCCCAAAAATCGATATCAAAATTCGGGATTCGATTGGTCGTTCGTGGCAGTGCTCCACCATTCAGGTCGATTTCAATGAGCCGCAGCGGTTCGATATCGCCTATGTCGGCCAAGATGGAGAGCGCCATCAACCGATCATGATCCACCGTGCGCTGTTGGGATCACTGGAGCGATTTTTCGGTGTGTTGATAGAGCATTATGCCGGTGCATTTCCGCTGTGGCTGGCGCCGGTACAGGTAAACGTCATCCCGATTACTGATCGGCAGCATGACTATGCTGTGGAAATTCATCAGCAACTACTTAAATTCGGTTTCCGCGCTGAATTGGATGATCGCAGTGAAAAAGTCGGATACAAGATCCGCGAAGCGGAGACGCAAAAAGTTCCCTATATGATCATCCTTGGCCAAAAAGAAATGGACGGTCGATCGATTTCTGTTCGTAAACATGGGGAAGGTGATTTAGGAACTATGGAATTTTCTTCCTTTGTGAAAATGTTTAACGAAAAGATCGCTGCAAAAACCGTTTCATAATTGTTTGATGGACCCAATCATGGAGGTGCGCAATCAAGAGCAAAGAAATTCGCGTCAATGAGGAAATAGATGCGAGATCGGTCAGATTGATCGGAATCAATGGCGAACAGATCGGCGTGATCAGCAGAGGAGACGCTTTACGGAAGGCTGCTGAGGAAGGATATGACCTGGTCGAAGTTTCTCCAAATTCGGTTCCACCTGTCTGCAAAATTATGGATTTCGGCAAATTCAAGTATGAATTAGCCAAAAAGGAAAAAGAAAATCGCAAAAAACAACATGTCATCGTCACCAAAGAAATTCGTCTGCGACCCAAAACTGACGATCATGATTTTGAATTTAAAACGCGCCACGCCCGCAAATTCCTCGAACAAGGAAATCGGGTGAAAGCGACGGTGATGTTCCGCGGACGGGAAAATGCCCATCGGGAATATGGTGAACAAGTGCTGGAACGGTTTAAACAGTCACTGGAAGATATTGCAAAAATAGAAAAGGATACGAAACTCGAAGGGGGTCAATTAATCGTGTTTCTGACAAAAAAATAAGAGGTACTTAATGCCCAAGATGAAGACAAATCGCGCTTCCATGAAGCGCTTTCGCTTGACCGGCAGCGGCAAAGTCCGCCGCGGCAAGGCTTACGCCAGTCACATTTTGACCAAGAAGAGCAGCAAAAGGAAACGTCGCCTGCGCAAAAACGGGCTGATTGATGCTGCTGATTTAAAACGGGTGAAGATTCTGATCACCGCTTAAATTTTCATTGAACTTTGACTTTATGGAGGAAGTATGCCAAGAGCCCATTCTTCGGTGACTACACGGCATCGACGTAATAAAATACTCAAAGCTGCCAAAGGATACTGGGGCGGCAAACGCCGATTGTTCAAAAGCGCCAAGGAACAGGTTGAAAAAGGCCTGCAGTATCAGTATCGCGATCGGCGCGTGAGACGACGAGAATTCAGATCATTATGGATTGCCCGCATCAATGCGGCGGCAAGAATGTATGGCATGTCCTATTCGCAGTTGATCGGCGCCCTGGATCAAAAAGGCATCGAAATCAATCGCAAGATGCTTGCCGACCTGGCTGTTTACGATATCAAAGCATTTGAACAAATTGTCAATTCAGCCAAAGCCTGATGAGAACCGATGCCTGATTCAATGCAGAACATACTCGACAGAGTTGCTGCTGTCCGCAATGAATTTGACAAGCAGATTCAGCACGTCAGCAGTCCGCAGGAGGTGGAGGAGCTTCGCATTGCCTTCATGAGCCGGAAAGGCAAAGTGTTGGCGCTTTTTCCGCTGATCGGCAGTGTCGCTGCCGATGAAAAACCGCGAATCGGTGCGGAACTGAATGCACTCAAGGAAAATATCCAGAATACCCTCGATACACTCAAGCAACAACTTGACGATGATCATCGTCACGATACCTTTTTCGATTTCACGCTTCCGGGAAAAAAGCCGCCGCGCGGCGGTCTTCATCCGCTGCTTCAGGTCATGGATGAAATCAAGACTATATTTATCGGCATGGGGTTTCGCGTCGAAGAGGGTATGGAAATAGAGACGGATTATTATAACTTTGAGGCGCTGAATATTCCCCCTCATCATCCTTCACGCGATATGCATGATACGTTTTATCTCGGTGGTGAGTATTTATTGCGGACTCACACTTCGCCGGTACAAATTCATACAATGGAGAACCAGCAACCGCCGATCCGCATGATTGCGCCGGGACGATGTTTTCGCAAGGACACTCCCGATGCAACCCATTCCCCCATGTTTCATCAGGTCGAAGGATTGGTGGTGGACCGGGGAGTCTCCTTTGCCGATCTCAAGGGCATTGTCCAGGCGTTTGCGCAAAAGATGTTGGGCGAAGGTGTTCGAGTGCGTTTTCGACCCAGCTTTTTCCCCTTCACCGAACCGAGCGCAGAGTATGATTTTTCCTGCATTTTTTGCCGGGGAAAAGGATGTCGCGTCTGCAAGCAGACGGGATGGCTGGAAATCTCCGGCGCCGGTATGGTTGATCCGGCAGTTTTTGGTTTCGTCAACATCGATCCCGAAATCTATTCAGGATATGCATTCGGAATGGGTGTCGAACGAATTGCCATGCTGCTTTTAGGCGTTCATGATATTCGAATTTTTTATGATAATGATGTGCGGTTTCTGGAACAATTCTAAGCGGAATGGTAAGGCGCCTTGAAAGTTACTTTAAACTGGCTGAAAGAATTCATACAATTAGATCTCGCCCCTGAAGAAATTGCCGCCAAACTCACGATGCTGGGTCTGGAAGTCGAGGATGTCTTTGAAGCCCCCAGACCTTTCCACGGCGTCGTCGCGGCGCAAATCGCGGACGTGAAGCCTCATCCATCTGTGCCCAAACTGAATATTTGTCGGGTTGATGACGGCCGCGGGCAGTTGAACATCGTCTGCGGTGCTCCCAATGTGCAAAAGGGGTGCAAATATCCACTGGCACGAATCGGCGCTCAGTTGGGTGGACTGTCGATTGAGAGTCGTATGCTGCACGATGTGATCAGTGAGGGCATGTTGTGCTCCGAGGCGGAGCTGGGTCTTTCAGAACGCAGTCTGGAATTGATGCGGTTGCCCGACAATACGACTGTCGGGGCAGAGCTCAATACGATTCTTCAGGCTCCGGATACGATATTTGATATTTTTATTACTCCCAATCGATCGGATTGTATGAGCGTCTTTGGTATCGCGCGCGAGTTGGCAGCAGCGACAGGAACGACGCTTCGCAGACCTCAAATCAAGATAGACGCTGAACCGGCGGATATCAAAGAATACATGAACGTATCGATTCAAGATGTCGATCGATGTTATCGTTACGCCGGCAGGTTCATCGAGGGTGTTGAAATCGCGCCGTCTCCCTTTTGGCTGGCTGAACGTCTTCATCAGGTCGGCATTCGTTCGATCAACAATGTCGTCGACATCACCAATTTTGTGATGATGGAAACCGGCCAGCCGCTTCATGCCTTTGATTATGCGCTGCTGAAAGGCAAAAAAATTCTTGTCCGGACCGCATTGGATGGAGAATCCTTTGTCACCCTGGATGATAAGCGCCACCTCCTGAACACGGAAACCTTGTTGATCTGCGATGGCGAACGACCGGTGGCTTTGGCTGGGATTATGGGCGGATTGAATTCCGAGGTATCCGCACAAACGCGAACGGTATTCTTGGAAAGTGCTTTTTTTGAACCTGCGGGGATCCGAAAATCTTCAACATCACTGGGGATCGTCAGCGAATCATCGCGTCGGTTTGAGCGGGGTATTGATCCCAATGGCGCTGTGTATGCGATGAATCGTGCTGCTCAGCTACTGGTCGAGATCGCCAAGGGAAGGATTGTGGGCAGGGAGATTGATGAATATCCGCGTCCCGTCCGGCCGAATGAAATCAATCTGTCCGTCAACCGCTGCAACACTCTTTTAGGAACGCGATTGTCCGCTGCAGAAATGGCTTCAATCCTCAATGGATTGGAAATTCAAACGGCCATTCAATCTTCCGACGAATTGCGTTCGTACATTCCGACATTCAGAGTGGATCTGACGCGCTCCGTTGATCTCACTGAGGAAATCGCTCGTTGCTACGGATATGATTCCATCGAACCTGTATTGAATCCGCCGATCAATCAACTTCAAGCAGACAATAAACGTGATGCATATCGTAACTCACTGCGCGGATATCTTGCCGGCGCCGGATTTAAGGAAACGATCGCGTTTAATTTGACTTCTGCAAAGATTGCTGCTTCTTTTATTCAGCCGGAACGGTCTTTGGTGGAACTCGTCAATCCGCTGAGCAGCGATTGGGCGGTATTTCGACCCAATATTCTCACGACGTTATTATCAAGTGTCGCTTATAATCGTCATCGACAAATTCCGAATTTACGCCTGTTCGAAATAGGTGATGCTGCCTGGTTGATTAATGGAGCGTGTGAAGAACGCCTGCAAATTGGTGCGGTTTTGGCGGGAGAACGCGTGGAGAAAAGCTGGTCAACCGCAGCCGAAGAAATCGATTTCTATGATGCCAAAGGTGCGGTGGAACACTTGTTATCTCAGGCAGACATTTCCCAATATGAATGGCAGGCCGTGCGCGAGCCTTTTTGGGATCGCCAGGCTCTCGGCATCGAGATCAATGGTCACTATGCCGGCGCCCTGGGGAAAGTGAAAAAAGAAATCTGCGCCTTGTACAAAATCAAAGGAAACGATGTTTTTGGATTTTGGCTCGATTTTGGACAATTATATGAAAACCGGTTGTCTAAAAAACAGTATGAGCCCGTGCCCAGATTCCCGTCAATTCCGTTTGATTTGGCGCTGGTGTTAAAAGATGATGTGGCTGTAGGAGATGTTGAAAAAGCCATATGGGAATCCGGCAAACCCTATCTGCACTCTGTTCGTTTATTTGATTATTATCGAGGCGAACAGCTGGGGAGTGGGAAGAAAAGCGTTGCTTTTTCGTTGACTTTCTCATCAAAAGACCGTACGTTAAATGAAGATGAGGTGAATAAAGCTGTGGAACGAGTTCTGGCTCATCTCCATGAAACCGTTGGTGCTGAATTACGGCCGAGTTGAAGAATGAGTGACGATCAGATTTTTGAATTACTCGAAAAACGTGTTTATCTGGCGCTAAAAAAGATTGCTGATCAACATAAAATCATCAATTCCTTGATGCGCGAAAAACAGGAATTAGAACATCTGCTCCAAGATAAACAACGCGAAGTTGATCAAGTTCGCCTGGAATTGGAGCAGTCGCTGAATCACACCGATTCTGAAATGATTGAAAAGTTTCAGGAACGAGAAGAAAAAGTGAAGGAACGGATTCAGGAACTCGTGGATAAAATCGATAAAGTACGCCTCCTCGAGTGACTGAACGGATCTTTGAACGGCATAATACAAGCCCGAAATTCTCGCTATGTCAAGTTTACATGAATAACGAAACGAAAACCATTAAAGTCTATATCTTTGGGTCTGAATATACTCTTAAAGCAGAAGCTGAAAATGGAGATATCTACAAAATCGCAGAGTATGTCGATAAAAAAATGCGTGAAATTCATGCCTTTCGACCCAACCGACCACTGCATCAG
>RPQV01000069.1 GCA_003818595.1 Calditrichota bacterium | reverse complement strand
GATTATAGTCGGCGGGGTTGCCAAATTATCAGCCGCAGAATTCAGGATCGGGACTGATGTGGGTTATAACAATGGCGTCAGTTGGTTCTTGAACGGCACGGCTGCGCAATTTACGCATGAGCTGCCGCTGTCGGCGCGACTGGGAATGGGCTATGCCTGGGTTAATCCAGGCAGCGCTTCCGAGGCGCGAAAAATTTTTATCAATGACGCCACCAACGGCACGCCTGAGAAAGGCGGCGGCGTCCTCTCCCTGCGATTTGACCTCCTCTTTCCGCTGAAATTGTTCCATCTACCGAATTCGCGCTTTTACCTTGGACCACGGTTTGCACATTTTAAGGGCAGGTTCAAATATGTCGGCGGCAATGAGGAGTTTGGCGTAATCAGCAATAACTGGGGTTTAGGCCTGGGTTTAGAAAGCTCAGTCGCTATCTCACCGAAAACTGATTTAAGGCTCGATCTGGGCGGAGATTTTTTTTTCAAGTCGGTGCTGTCCGGACACGATACCAGTTATGCGCCGGATGGCGACCATGTCAATCCCCGCAAAAATTACAGCTACGCTGACGCCGACAATGCGATCAACCAGCCCAAATACGGCCTTCGCATGATGATCGGTGTTACGACCCGGATACGATAAAAATAGCCTCCGATCGCGGTTTCCCCGGGAATCGGTGTAAAGTAATTGCGCATCTGCGGGGAATGCGAGATATTGTCGGTGATCATGCTTTTTCTGTTTGGCTGGATATGCTGCGTTGTCTGGTTTTGCAGGGAAGGCCGCACAGATTGTCAGATGTAACGGCTTCGTTTCTCCACTATGTTGCTTTCCGCGCTAGCGAGGTATGGTGGAAAATCATTGCGAATATCCTTCGATTTTTGTATTGTAATACAAGAATACTATCGATGGAGAGGCTGTAGTATGTATAGAGTAACGATATCCCCAAAGTTACAAATTGTCATACCCCAACCAATTAGACAGGCACTTCAATTATTCCCCGGACAAAATTACAGGTCATTATGTACGGCAACCGTATCGAGTTAGTACCGGAGAGAGATATCAAAACAATGCGGGGTTTCCTAAAGGGGATCAACACGTCATTGGATCGAGATGAGGATAGAATATGAATTTAGTTGACTCATCAGGTTGGTTGGAGTATTTTGCGGATGGTCCGAATGCGTAACGATTCATCAATCCTTTAGATAATTTGGAAGAATTAATAAGGCTGTCACGCTGCAAAATATTTTGCAAGTCGAATCCAATAATATGGAGAGAAAATGTCAGCAGTGCATGAACAACATCCCAACGATATCAATCATATTTCAAAAGAGAATGTAACAGAACTTGAGACGGGTCTGTCAAGACCGTCTCTTGAATCATTAGGATTCGATGAGTGGTTTGAACAAAAAAGTAAGGACTCTCTTAAAGATGGTTTTTCACTAGCCAGAATTAGTGAAGTCAATAAGAGCAATTATCAAGTCAGTGATGGCCGGCAGGAGATCCTGGCTGAATTATCCGGCAAGTTTTTATTCAATATCGAGAATAGTATCGATTATCCAACAGTCGGTGATTGGGTTGTGGTACAATATTTTGACGATAAGTCTCTGGCCATCATTCATCATATTTTGCCGCGCAAGTCGTTGTTGAAACGCAAAGACCCCGGAAAAGCGGTTGAACATCAATTGATTGCCGCAAATATTGACTATGCATTGATTGTGCAGTCGGTCGATTCAAATTTCAATTTGAATCGATTGGAACGTTATTTTGTCATGATCAATGAAAGTAAAATCCAACCGATCGTGATATTGAGTAAAACCGATTTAATATCTGAAGACGAACTCGCTAAAATCGGCGACAGTATTAAACGCTTCAATGATAAATATGTGTTTCTGCCGATCAGCAATATAACCGACGATGGATTTGAGAGATTGCAGAAAGAACTCCAAGCCGGCAAAACGTACTGTCTGTTAGGATCATCCGGTGTCGGCAAAACCACATTGCTCAATAAATTGCTCGGCGAGCAGCGATTCGATGTGAATGAAGTGAGGGAAAAAGACAACAAGGGCAGGCATACAACGGCCAGAAGACAACTTGTTCGATTGGAATCGGGGAGCATTTTCATTGATACCCCCGGGATGAAAGAACTGGGCAACTTTGCGGTTGATAGCGGCTTGGATGAGACATTCGATGAAATCGTTTCATTCGGCAGCCAATGCCGCTATAAAGATTGCACCCATGTTCACGAAGAAGGGTGTGCAGTCAAAGACGCTGTTGAACAGGGCATCATCGATCAAGATCGATATAACAACTTTCTCAATATTCAGAAAGAGTCCGCATACTATGCCATGTCTTACTTGGAAAAAAGAAAGAGAGACAAATCGTTCGGCAAAATGATGAAAAATTATAAAAAATTAATGAGGAAAAAATAACAGCAACGATAATGTTGCGGCCGCATCATTTGCTTGACATCATCAGCGCGCATGGACGCGGTGAAAAGTTTTCACCGCATCCCTATGGTCACGCATTGCATCGTGCGGCGGCAAGCGTTCTAAATGACCTTTCGCTGGAGATAGAATTTGTGTTGGGGGCATAAGCGGATAAAGATGAAAAAAGGATCCACTAAAATGACCGTACACTGGGTCCGAATGGGCGTAATGATATTGTTGTGCGGCCTGTGCATGATCTATCCGTTTCTTGCGGGAGGGTATGATTTGCTGGCAATGCCGCTGTCGACCATGGTTCAGTTGCTTGGCGCGGCTGATCTGTTGCTCGTCCCCATCGGAACTTTGTGGCTGATGCATGAAGCGAGGGTGCAGCATCAAAGGAAACGAAATCACCCCCAAGTGTATAAGGGATATACCTTCGCAAGCGTTTCGCTTATCACAGCATCTATTGCAGCAGCCGCCGTTTCCCTGGTTTGTCTGGCCATCAGCAAGGCTCTGGGCATTCTTGGCTTGACTATATTATTTTATGCTTTATATAGATTGCTGCCTCAACTGAAGCTTTTGAGAGAGGCAGATTCTCAGCGCGTCAATCCCGTGCCTTTTTATCTCATGGTCGTACCAATTGCTGTGCTCCTCATACAATTGCTGCCGGCGGCGCCGCTGACCGAATTCAGCCGAAAACACGCCATAGCACAAGCTGCCGAGTTCATCAGCGACATCGAGGCGTATCACAACAAACACGGTCGCTATCCCATAACCCTTGCGGCACTGTACAAGGATTACTATCCTCATGTTGTCGGCATCGAAAAGTATCACTTTGCACCGAACGGCGAGTCATACAATCTCTTTTTTGAACAGCCGAGATTTTTATTCGATAACATCGGCACGAGGGAATGGGTCGTGTACAATCCACGCGATGAACATCGCATGTTCAGCCACACATCCTGGTTTCTGCTTCTCTCTCCTGAAGAACTGGAAACGAGTCAGGGTTGGTATGCCGTCCATGACGCTCAAATTCCTCATTGGAAATACTTTTGGTTTGATTGATTGGCTGTCTGACAATTAAATCCGAATTCGATAACCGTCTGGGTAAAGCCGTTTTGAAACAGTGGGGGGAGATATCCGTAATTTCATGGAGATTTCACAACACTCGGACACCCATTTCACCGATTACTTGTTACTCTCTGATTCCATCTTTAAGCAATGACAAATGGAGGTGCAGAATGAATTATAAAGTTCATCAATTAGAAATTGACATGCGCCGGGACAGGGAAAAATTGGAACAGTTCCTCAACAGCATGAAGGGGGACATTGTATCGATCATTCCCAATGTTAAGCCGACATTTCAATTAATGGGAGCGACTGCCAAAGTCGATTTTCTGTTCATTGTCGAAAAATTGAAATAATGTTCAATAGTAGGGCTGAACATCAAGAAATGAAAGGAGCAGGCTCAATATGAAAAATGGTACCTTGAAATTCTTGTCGATTCTCATGTGCGCCTTTGTTGGGCTGATGTCGTGTCATCATGAAGAGCATGCGTTCAACATCGAAACAGAAAACCAACTCGTCGAAAAAGCAATACACAACAGCATTGGTTGGGCAAAAAACAAAGATATAAATCTGTTGTACAGCGTCATCGCCAATGATACAAACTATATCGAAGTGGATCCCGAGGACAGAATTGTCAGAGGGTTTCAGGATTTCAAGACATCCGAAAGCTTTTGGATGAACGATGATTTTAAAGCGATCAGGTATGAGATCAGAGATTTGAAGATAACCTTTTCGAACTCGGGCAATGTCGCCTGGTTTTTTTGTATGCTCGATGACATCAACGAGTGGAAGGGGCAACCTGCCAACTGGGAGAACACTCGATGGACAGGCGTGTTGGAAAAGAGAGAGGGGCATTGGATTATTGTGCAGATGCACTTTTCGTTTGCCCAGCGCTGAAAGAATTTGAGCTTGAATGTAAAACGTGAACATACAAATATTAAGCGATATACACCTCGAATTTGAAGATTTTCAAATTGATTCAGCAAATGCGGATGTTGTCATTCTGGCTGGGGATATTCACGTCGGTGACAAAGGAGTCAAATGGATAGCCGATCATATTCAAAATGTGCCGGTTATTTATATTCTGGGAAATCACGAATACTATGGGAAAATATTTCCGAAACTGACGCGAACTTTGAAACTTGAAACACAAAATAGCAATATCACGATATTAGAGAACGAGACGGTGACGATAAAAGATATCACTTTTTTCGGCTGTACGCTTTGGACTGATTTTAATCTTTTTGGAAATCCACGAGCTGACGGATATTATTGCCAGCAATACATGAATGATTATAAAAAAATACGACGTGAACCCAGTTATTCAAAAATCCGATCAATGGATGTCGCCGTGATCAATAAAAACTCGACCGATTGGTTGTTGAGTGAATATGGTCAAAGGAAAGCGAAGAAGAATATTGTCGTCACGCATCACGCTCCCAGTATTCGGTCATTATTGGATCGTAACAAAAATGAAACGATCAGCGCTGCCGATGCCTCTCATCTGGATTCGCTGGTTGAAAAACTTTCGCCGCACTATTGGATTCACGGCCATCTTCATACAAGCAGTGATTATTATATCGGCAATACAAGAATAATTTGTAATCCTCGAGGATATCCGGACGCGAGGAATAAAGATTTTAGTGACGGACTGATTATCGCCCTATGAATCAATATGGACAATGTCATTGAAACCAATGGATTGACGAAGAAGTTCGGCAGATTTAAAGCTGTAGACTCTGTTTCGTTGACCGTTAAAAAAGGTGAAATCTATGGATTTCTTGGCCTGAATGGAGCCGGGAAAACGACCACCATTCGAATGCTGCTGGGCATGATTCGCCCATCTTCAGGCTACGCCTGCATCAACGGTCAGCCGGTTCACGCAGGTAATTACGCACTATGGAATCATGTAGGATATCTTGTCGAGATTCCATATTCTTATCCGGATTTAAGCGTTAGGGAAAACCTCGAAATCATACGGCGCCTTCGATTCATCAATGATTTCCACGTTGTTGACCAAGTCATGGAAAATCTTCAAATCGCGCAATACCAAGATAGAAAGGCGAAAAACCTTTCCCTGGGAAACGCGCAGCGCCTGGGATTGGCCAAGGCGATCATGCACAACCCCGATGTTCTCATACTTGACGAGCCGGCAAACGGTCTTGATCCGGCTGGTATTGTTGAAATCCGTGAATTGCTTCATTCCCTGGCCCATGACAGGGGGGTTGCCGTTTTCATATCTAGCCATATTCTGGGCGAAATATCCAGGTTCGCAACTCGTCTTGGCATCATTCATGAAGGCAAACTGGTACAGGAATTGAATATCGAACAATTGGAATCATTAAGAAAAAGAAGACTTTTAGTCAATACCAATGATAATCAAAATGCACAGGCCATTCTAGGGGAAAAAGGGTACACTGTAAATCGCGTGCAAAATGGCCTCATTGAACTTGCTGACAAAGATGCTATCGCTCATCCGGAAAATATCAATGTCTTGCTTGTTCAAGGTGGTTGTCCGCCAACTCTGCTGAGAGTTGACGAGGAAGATCTGGAAGACTATTTCCTGAGGATAATCGGAAGGAATTGAGATTCTCAATGAAAGAACTCATGGCATCCGTCTGGGCCGAAGGCTTGAAAGTACGGAAATCTAAAATGTTTATCATCACCGTGGTCTTTTTCGCCTTTATCGCTTCCATGATGGGATTACTGATGTTTGTCGCTCACCATCCGGAACTTGCCGGAAGATCAGCGGCTTTGAGTGCCAAAACATCTATTTTGGGGAATGGAGACTGGGCTTCGTTCCTGACTTTGTTAATCCAGGTCATTTTAGCCCTTGGTCCGATTGGTTTCGGAATGGTCACCAGTTGGGTTTTTGGCCGAGAATATGCCGACCGTGTTGCGAAAGACCTGCTTTCCCTGCCGGTTTCTCGTATGACCATTGTGATTTCGAAATTTGTCATTATTCTTTGCTGGTGCATCCTGCTGACGTTGACGCTTTTTCTATGTGGGCTTTTCGTCGGTGTGGCGATTAAAATCCCCGGTTGGTCATCGACGAATGTGCTCAATTCTTTTTTAATCTTTATCAACAGTTCAATCCTGACATTCCTGCTTTGTACTCCGGTAGCTTTTCTTGCCTGCATCAGCCGGGGTTATCTTCTTCCGATCGGATTTGCCATTCTCACTCTGATTTTGACCAACTTTGTTGCGATCGGACTGCCGAATATCATGCCCTATTTCCCCTGGGCTATTCCCGCATTATATAGCGGTATTGCCGGAAATGAGTTGCCCCAGGCCGAGGCGATAAGCTATTTCATTTTGATTGTTGTATCCATTGCCGGTTTTATCGGCACAGCAGCATGGTGGCGTTTTGCCGACCAAATTTAACTGAAATAGTGATGGCGACAACAGAAAACAACGGAAATTGTGCAAAGCTATATTCGGAGAGGAGTTAGTCATCCTGCCCGACAAATTCATCCACAAATGAGGGAAATATGAAATCAAATATCATGCTTCCGCTGGTCAGTTTCATTTGGATCGCATCGGAGGTTGCGCTGATCATTTACAAGCGATCGGAAAGCAATGATGCTGACCATGACTCGCGCTCAATCATTTGGTTGAATGTCATCATTTATGGATCGGTCGCCCTGGCAGTGCTGACCGCGTTCACCGGAGTCGGATTCATCCATGCGGGGAAATTGTCCCTGGCCTGGATTGGATTAAGCCTCATCATTTCAGGGCTGGCGATCCGCTGGGCTGCCATTCTGAGCCTGCGACGCTATTTTACGGTAAATGTGGCCATTCGAAAAGGACATCAACTTTATGGCAAAGGATTATATGGAACCATTCGTCACCCATCCTATTTGGGATCGCTTGTCTCTTTCCTGGGTTTGGGCGTTGCATTATCCAATTGGATATCTTTAAGCATATTGCTCCTCTTCATCACAACCGCATTCATCCGGCGCATTAAACTGGAGGAACAAGTGTTGATCCAGACGTTCGGCAAAGAATATGAGGATTATTGTCGTTCCACTTGGCGACTGATCCCATGGCTGTACTGACGGTTCGAAAAAGCGCACATGAGAATCCATCCGGACATCGGCTGCCTCGGAAGAAGGACAGGCATGTAAGATTGTCGGGATTCTCTCCCGAGTCAACTCGAATCCCGTGGATAATACGCCGCTACTTTATTTCGCGAACTTTATTAATGATGCCCTTCGTTGGTTGTCAGCATCCATCACATTTCAAATTACTGTCATTCATGAAAACAAGGGTTGAAAATAACGAGGGGGAAATCGACTAAAACGTCCCCATCATCGCGCAACCTGAACGCATTTTAACTGGCTTTGGTCGCGAATCAGCAGCCTGCCGTCGGATAGAGCCAGGGGCGCCCAGTTTTGATTCCCTTCGAGCAGTTCCGCCGAGGCCAACGGTTTGAAAGCCGAGGCGTCGGGTTCGATGACATACAATTTCTTGTTGCCGTCGGTGGCGAGGATCAGTCCATCGGCGAGGATCAGTCCGCCTTTGTCGAACAGCGGCGATCGCCCGGTTTTCCATTTGATCTGGCCGTCTAAGCTCATGCACACCAGGCCGTCTCGTCTTTCGTTGGTCGAATATTGCGCATAAAAATGGCCGTTATAGAAAACCGGCGGCTTGGTGTGAGCGCCGAATTCGATGGTTTTATAAAGCTCGGTGACGCCGTAACTGCCGTCCGCCCTACGATCCACTTCAATCATGGCGGCGCCCGCGTTGTATCCGCCGATGATCAGCACTCTGCCTTCGCCGGCATCAACCGCACTCGGGACCGGGATGACGCATTGCCAGTTGGAATATTCCCACAGGATTTTGCCGGTGAGCGGGTCCATGCCGACCACTTTGCCGCCGCCTTCGCTTCTGCCGACCGTAGCCGAAATCATGACCACATGATCCTGTCCGCCGATCTTGACCATAGCCGGACTGACATAGCCGACACCTCCGAGAGACGGCGTCGTCCATTTGATCGCGCCGGTCAGTTTGTCGTAAGCGACCACACCCGCTTTGGGTGCCTGCGAAGCCAATATCAGCATATCACGGTAAACTAATGGATTCTGAGTGACCGCCCAGCGCGGAATTTCGCCGCCGCCGTAGTCTTTCCACACATTCTTTTTCCACACCTGTTTGTGGGAGTTGATATCAAGGCAGTAGAGGTCGCCGTAAGGCCCGCACCAATAAATATAATTCCCCTCAATCGTCGGTATGCTTCGCGATCCCGGGAACATTACCGATCCCGGCGCCTCATAGGCAAAATTCCACAGCTCTTTGCCCGTGGCCAGCTCAAAGCAGCGAAGATTGTCGCCCTTTTGATCGTCTCGGTCGAGCAGATAGACCTTGCCCTGTCCGATAACCGGCCCGCCAAAACCTCTGCCGACCGTGACTGTCCAGAGAACCTGCGGGCCAGTCTGCGGCCAGGAGCGTAAAATATTCTTCTGCGCTGAAACGCCATTGCGACCGGGCCCGAGATACTGCGGCCAATCTTCCGCCAGGATATTCACAGTACAAACGAGTAGTAGAGCTAACAGAATGAACATCTGACTGAATTTCATTTTTGTGACTCCTATCTGGTGAAAACATAATCGATCCGGATTTTTTGTTATTATCTTTAACGTTCATTTGCGCAACAAGTTCTATGAGAATTGGGATTATTTGGAAGGTGAGGAGGTGATGAAGTGATGTTGAGACACGAAGGGGATGCTCATCGTACACCTTGATCACGCACCGACGCAAAGAAAATAAACAACTCTCTGCGACTTCGGCGCTCTGCGCTAATCTTGTATCTCCCGTCCGACTTGAATCTGCAAAGGCGAAGGACCTTTAATACAACTCAACAAAGATTTTATGCGATCATTCAACCGCCATGCTTGACTAAATAACCTTGAACATCATCGATAAAGGTCAATGTCCCACTTACGATCTGCTGTGTCAGAAGATCCAAATCCTCAAAGTCCGGTTCCTCGGCCAGGATATGCTCTAATATCGAATCTGCGCCATGCAGATCAGAGACGAGGCGATACCGGTTCCATCCGCTCTCCTTGAACCATTTCCAATATTTGGATTGCACCTGCTTGTTGACTGCCGCCAACCACACTTCAAAGCGAAAGGCTTCATGGTGAAAGACTATGGCGATCTTTAGCTGGCGCTCTTTCAAAAAAGGCGGGAACAAGGGGAAATAGGTCATATCCATATAGCCGTAATAAATTGCGCTTGGTACAGAATACTCGGGATGCTGATTTTTGAAATGCGTCCTCAACTCCAAGATATACTGCATGATGCCTCGATAGGCCGTCTGTACAGCGCCTTGCTGCAGCTGTTTACGATAGTGGGGGATGGCCTGAAAAAAGGATTCCATACTAAATTCCTCTTCATTATTTTACGGATGATGCAATGCGCTAAATGTTGCGGACGAGCAGTCGTCTATTAGACCGGCGAACAGGCTGTCTCGGTCGATCGAGTGATCTTTAGGATCGACCCGCCGACAGGGTGCAGATTGCATTCGGTCATCATTTCTCCCAATTTGATCCAATCATGAAATCAAGTCCGAGGCTGCAACTCTGTCAATCGCGGCGGGAGTGTCCCGCAACGGTGACTCCGAAAATTGTTATCCTTTCAATTGCGCCGGTTTCCAGTCAACCTGCAGACTGCCCAGTGTTTCGCCTACAATTTCAATCGCTTCCTCCCGTATTTCTCCCAAACCCATCTCAAAGCCCATGGCGAGGTGTGGGATGGAACCTCAATCCATGCCGGAGAATCCGTTTCCAGGCAGGCCAATGAAACCACACCCTTGTAAATTGAACTGAGCCGTCCGGCCTCCTTGAGCAGATGAGTGCTGCCGTCCAGGGTGACGGCATATTGCCAGTCGAATGTCGGCAGGTGAGAACCATCCCCGATGATGACTCGTTTCGCACCGGCTTTTAAGCATTCTTCGGTGTCTCCGCGAATGGCTGCCACTCTCGCTTTTGTCATGCGTGAGGATTGTCAGGTGATACTGCATCCTGTCGATTCGCAAACAACCAGGGCGTCCCCAAGATGCCGGCGGCGACGCCTAATTTCAGAGCACTTCGGCGATCGATGTTTTTC